>NZ_JBJJLO010000053.1:0-39480 GCF_046230915.1 Pseudomonas sp. KCJK8993 | reverse complement strand
TAGCGCAACTGGCCCTGCAGCATGATGCGGCCCCGCCCTTGTACCTGCAGGCCGATGCCACCGACCCCGAACAGTTGGTGCGGGCCAGTCGGCAGGTCGCCGAGGCCTGCGGGCCGATCAATGGCTGGGTGCACTCGGCACTGGTGCTGGACGATGCGCGCCTGGCGCAGATGGACGAGGCGAGATTTCGCGCGGTGTTCGATGCCAAGCGCCTGAGTTGCATCGCCCTGGCCGCGGCTTGCGGCGCGGCGGACAACCCGGCGTTGGATTTCGTGCTGTTCTTTTCGTCGATGAATGCCTTCAGCCGTGCCGCCGGCCAGGGCAACTACGCCGCCGGTTGCGCCTTTGCCGACGCCTTCGCCGCGCAGCTCGGGCAACAGCTGGCCTGTGCGGTCAAGGTGATGAACTGGGGGTATTGGGGGTCCGTCGGGGTGGTGGCCGATCCGGCCTATCGGGCCCGCATGTCTGCCCAGGGCCTGGGCTCGATCGAACCGCCGGAGGGCATGGCGGCGCTCGATCGCCTGCTGGCCAGCCCCTTGGCGCAACTGGGCTTGATCAAGCTACTGCGCCCCATGGCGATCACCGGCATCGACAGCCAATGGCAGTTGGCGTGCTACCCGGCGCGGCCGGCGCTGGTTCGCGAGTCGTGGTCGGAGGTGGCCCATGGTGCCGGCGCGGCACCGCAGCATCACGCGGCGGCCGGGGAGATGAACCGGCTGCTGCTGGCCCATATCTTCGCCTGCCTGGGCGAGTTGGCCGGCGGCGGGCCCCTGACCGAACAGCGGATAGCCGCCGCGCCGGCGGTGGCGGCCAACCTGCGGGCCCAGCCGTTCTACCGCCGCTGGTTGCGCGAGAGCCTGCGGCTACTGGTACAGAACGCCGATATCGACGAGCAGGGCCACCTGCTGTCGCCCCTGCCCGAGCCTGCGGCGCTGCGCAGGCAATGGCAACAAGCCAGCCAGCCGTGGCGGGGCGATGCCGACTTGCAGGCGCAGTTGCACCTGGTGCAAGCCTGCATGGAAGCACTGCCGGCGATCCTGCGGGGTGAACAGGCCGCCACCGCCGTGATGTTTCCCGATGGCTCGATGAGCCTGGTGGAGGGCGTCTACCAGAACAACCGGATCTGCGACTATTTCAATGCGGTGCTGGGCCAGGTAGTGGCCGATGTCGCCCAGCGCCAGGCCGCCAGTGGCCAAGCATTGCGGATCCTGGAGATCGGCGCCGGCACCGGCGGTACCACCGCCACGTTGATCGAGGCGTTGCGGCCGTGGCAACAAGGCATCGAGGAGTACTGCTATAGCGATATTTCCCAGGCATTCCTGCGCCATGCCCAGGTCCATTTCGCGCCCCGGGCGCCTTATCTGCGCACGGCGATCTTCGATGTCGACAAACCCTGCGCCGAGCAAGGCATCGACCCGCAGCGCTATGACCTGGTCATCGCCACCAACGTATTGCATGCCACGGCCGACCTGCGGCGTACCTTGCAGAACGCCAAGAGCGCGCTGCGCCAGGGCGGCCTGCTGGTGCTCAACGAAATCAGCGACCGTTCGCTGTTCACCCATCTGACCTTCGGCTTGCTCGAAGGCTGGTGGCTGCACAACGATACGGCGTTGCGGATTCCTGGCTGCCCGGGCCTGTATCCCGAGCGTTGGCGGCACTTGCTGCAGGCCCAGGGCTTCGAGCGCATCGCCTTCCCCGCTGCGCCAAGCCATGGCCTGGGCCAGCAGATCATCGTCGCGGCCAGCGATGGCGTGGCCTGCCTGCCGGTCGCGGTCGAGTGGGCGCCGGCCGTGGTCGCGGCACCGGTGGCCGCCGACACCGAGCCCATGGCCAGCGACGATCAACTGCTGGCCGGGCAGTGCCGGCAATGGGTCACGCAGGTGGTGTCGCAGTTGGTCAACATGGCGCCCGAACGCCTGCAGCGGGACATGGCCTTCGATCGCTATGGTATCGACTCGATCCTGCAGATCAGCCTGATCCAGGCCCTGGAGAAAACTACCGGTGAGCTGTCGCGCACCCTTCTGTTCGAACACAACACCATCGACCAATTGGCCAGCTACCTGATGGCCGAACATCGACCGGCGCTGGCCGCGCGCTTCGCGGCGGCGCTAACCGCGGCCACGCCGCCGATGACAGCCCCCGCGGCGCCGACGGTACGCGCGCCCCTGGCCAGCCGGCTACGAGGCCCGGTGGCCGGCGCGCAACTTGCGGGTCCTGCAGAGCCAGAGGTTCACGGACGCGATATCGCCATCATCGGGGTGGGCGGTCGTTATCCACTGGCAACCGACCTGGAGGCGTTCTGGGACAACCTGCGCAACGGGCGCAATTGCGTCAGCGCGGCCGAGGGCCAGCGCTGGCCAACCCCTGATGGCCAAGTGCAAGGCCATTACGGCGGCTTCCTGGAACAGGTCACGGCCTTCGACCACCAGGCATTCGGCATCGACGAAGCCCAGGCGCGACATTTTTCGCCGCCGCTGCGCCAGATGCTCGAAGTGGCCTGGCTGACCTTCGAGAACGCCGGCTACAACCGCGATGCCTTGATGCGCTTGCAGCAGGAGCCTGGAGCAGCCGTGGGGGTCTTCATCGGCTCGATGTACAACCAGCCGGCGGTAGGCCAGGAGAGTGCCGAGCTCGTCGCGATCGCCGCCAATGTCACCGACTGGCAACTGCCTAACCGGATTTCCCATCACTTCGATCTCAAGGGGCCGAGCCTGGCGGTCAATACCGCCTGCGCCAGCTCGATGTCGGCGATCCACCTGGCCTGCCAGAGCATCCTGCAGGGCGAGTGCGCGATGGCGTTGGCCGGCGGCGTCAACCTGATCCTCGATCCGTCGCGCTACCAGACCCTCAAGCAGGCCAATCTGCTTGGCACCTCGACGCTCAGTCGTGGCTTCGGCCTGAGCGACGGCATGTTGCCAGGCGAGGGCGCCGGCGCCGTGCTGCTCAAGCCGCTGGCGACGGCGCTGGCCGATGGCGAACGGATCCTCGGGGTGATCAAGGGCTCGGCCCTGAACCATGGCGGCGGCAAGCTGCAATATTCGGCGCCCAATACTCGCCAGCAGACCAGCGTGATCGCCGAGGCTTTGCGCCGCTCGGGCCTGCAACCGGCGCAAATCGACTATATCGAAGCGGCGGCCAATGGCTCCGAGCTTGGCGATCCGATCGAAGTGGCGGCGTTGAAAAAGGTCTTTGGCGAACTGCCTCCCGGCAGTTGCGCCCTGGGCACGGTGAAATCCAACATCGGTCATCTCGAGGCGGCGTCGGGCATCTCCCAACTGACCAAGGTGCTGCTGCAACTGCAACATCGACAATGGGCACCGACCATCAACGCCGAGCCGCTGAATCCGCATATCCGCCTGGAAGGCAGCCCATTGCGCCTGCAGCTCGAGGGCGGGCCCTGGGAGCCAGGGGCGAACGGCCAGCCACGGCGCTGCCTGATCAACTCCTTCGGCGCCGGCGGTGCCTACGCCAGCCTGGTGGTGGAGGAATACCGGGACGCCCGGGCGCAGCGCGAGAGGACAGTGGGCGAGCAATTGTTGATCATCGCCGCAGCCAGCCGCACGAGCCTGATGCTCTACCTGCATAAGCTCCAGGCGCTGGTAGAGGAACATCCGACTATCGAAATTGCAGATCTGGCCTACAGTTTAGCCCTGCGCGAACACCGCCTGGCCCACCGGGCCGCGCTGGTGGTCCAGGATCGGGCGCAACTGCTGGCCGGACTCGAGTCGCTGCTGGCCGGCCTGCCCGTGGGTGATTGCTGGCTTTCGGCGAGCACGGGCATCGAGGCCGGCGAGCCGCCGCTCGCCGCGGGTTCGCTGAGGCAAGCAGCCGCGGCCTGGTGCCATGGCGCCGGGCTGGACATCCCGGCGCGGTATCCCCGGGGCGGCAATCGCATCGCGCTGCCCGGCTATGCGTTCGAGCATCCGCTACCTGCATCGGAGCCCGGCACGACCTCTTCGGCGTTGTTCTCCGGCGAGCTGTACCGGCGCATCAGTGGTGGCGAAATGGACATTGCGCAATTTACCCAGCTGCTCACCCGCTCAACCAGCGAACAGGGAATGTTATGAGCCAGACCCAGGACACCCCCACAGCGATCCACGGAGATACCAGCGCAGCCCACGGCGCGGGCCGGCCCGCCCGGTCGCCGGCGGCCAATATGAAGCTCAAGGACGGCTTCCCGGTCATGCCGGGCAAGCTCCCCTTGCTGGGCCACGTCCACCGGATCGGCAAGGACGCGCTCGGCGAACTGCGCCAGGCCGAGGCTGCATGCGGACCGATCTTCTGGACCTACTTCGGTAGCCAGTTGCCGGTGCTGCAGATCACCGACGAGGCGGGCCTGGCGATCCTGCAGAACAAGTACACCGACAACTCCTACCTGCGCGAGCAAATGCCGGTGATCACCGGTGAGGCGATGAACGCCTTCGATGGCCCGCGCCATCGCAATGCGCGCAAGGCCAGCACCGACGCCTTCACCCCCAGGGGGCTGAGCCGGGCCCAGGTCGGCGAAGCCATAGTGCAGACCATCGAGCGGCGCGTCAGCCACTGGTGCCGGGAAAACAAACTGGCGATCTTCCCGCAGACCAAGGACATCGCCCTGGAGGTGGTGTTCCGTATCCTGGGGATCCAGACCCAGGAGCTGGAGCTGTGGCGCCATCAATACGAAGAGTTCTTCCTCGGCATGATCCCGTTGAAGATCAACCTGCCCGGTTTCCCGGCCTGGCGCTGCCGCAAGGCGCGGCGCTGGCTGGAGCAACGGGTGGCGCAGATCGTCGCCGACACCCGGGCCAGGGATGATCACGACAGCCTGGTGGGGGCGATGATCTTCGGTCGCGATGACCACGGCAATGGCATGTCCGAAGTCGAATTGGTGCACAACATCCTCGGCCTGGGCTTCGCCGGTTCCGAGACCACCGCGGCGGTGATGGCCTGGTCGGTACTGCAGCTGTCGCAACATCCGGGGGTCTGGCAACAGCTGTGCGAGCAGGTCGCCCGGCTGCCGAGCATGCCCGTGACCCACGAGGAGCTGGCCAGCCAGGTGCCGCTGGCCGAGGGGATATTCCGTGAAACCATGCGCTTGTATCCACCGGCGCCCTTCGAGATGCGCAAGGTGCACACCAGCTTCGAGCTGATGGGGCACACCATCCCCGCCGGAGTGATGGCCGGGGTCAGCCTGCTGCACGTGTCGCGCAATCCCGAGCGCTACCCGGACCCGGACAGCTGGCGGCCGGAGCGCTGGCTGGGCCTGGACCGTGCCTTGAACCAGGTGGAAACCTGCCAGTTCGGGGGCGGGCCCCACGCGTGCCTCGGGCGCCATGTCGCAGCGCTGGAAATCACCCTGTTCATCGCCATGCTGGCCAGGGAGCTGGGGCCCAGGGGCATCGTGCCGCGCCTGGTGGGCAAGTTGCCACCGCCGGCCTACCTGCCATTCCTGCGCCCTTCGAACAAGGCCCTGCTCGACCTGAGTGGCGCATGAACGCGCGGGGCACAGCGTACTTCTGGCTCATGCAGGCACTACCGCAACCAAGGATTGGAGAGAGCAGTGGACAGTAGAATCAGGGCTCTGCATGGCAGGATCCAGCGCCAGGAGATCAGCCTGGAGCAGGCGGCGCGGGAGTTCGAGAAGTTGCGCGCCAGCCTGCGGTCCGGGCCGGCAGGCCGTCGGCTGCAGGTGCCCACGGCCGGTGCCGACCTGGTCGCGGCCGCGGTGTATCGCTACGACGAACCCTGCCTGCGCGATCATCGCTTCGATCAACGACGGATCCTCCTCGGGCTGACCTATGCCAGCCTGGCGCTGGAGCAGGGGCTGGGCCAGCTCGCCGAGGGCGAGGCGTTGCGCTTGAACCAGCTGCTGTTCGCCGCGCCAGTGGCACTGGCGAGTGGCGAGCAGCTGGAGGTGGCGATCCGGGCTGGCGGGCCCGGGTTCGAAGCGGTATGCCGACGCAGCGCGCAGGCGCCCTGGCAAGTGGCGGCCAGCGGCGAACTGACGGCGGTGGCTGCCGAGCACCAGGCCATCGCTCCCGTCGAGTTGAGCAGCACGATGACCCGGCTGGACCCGGCCTCCATCTACCAGGTCAGCGAACAGCTGTTCATCGGCGACAGCTATCGCACCCTGCAAGCGCTCTACCGGCAGCCGGAACGTCCCGAGGTGCTGGCCCGGGTGGTGGTGGATGACGAGCGCCCCTACGGCTTGCACCCCTTGCTGATCAACAGCGCATTCTTGAGCATCGTCCCGCTGCTGGACGGGGAGAGCCTGTCCGGCATGCATATTCCCCTGGGGATCAAGTCCTTGACGCTGCACCGCCGCCAAGCCCCGATGAGTGGCTGGATCCGTGGGCAGTTGCTGAAGAACTCCGGCGAACTGCTGCTGTTCGATGCCGGGCTGTACAGCGACGACGGCGAACTGGTCGCGCAGTTCAGCGGCTGCTCGCTCAAGCGCCTGCGCAACAGCAACCTGGAACCGGCCTTACCGGCCAAGGGCGCCAGCCGCGAGGCCATCGAGGCCTACCTGCTGGCCCAATTGCACGGGATCGGCGCCAGCGGCATCAGTCGCCAGCAACGTCAGCGCAATCTGATGGACCTGGGCCTGGAGTCGGCGCACCTGGTGGACCTGGCGCAACGCATCGCCAGCGCCACGGCCATCGAACTGGAGCCGACGGTGTTCTTCGAATACCCGAGCCTGGCCGAGCTGGCGGGCTTTCTCTGGCAGGAGCACGGCGCGGCCTTCGGCCGTTTGCTCGACCAACCGGATACCACGGAGAGCACCGGTGCGACGCCGGCGCCCGCCCCGAACAGCGCGCCGACCGCGCGGGCCGGACACCGTGACGCAAGCGAGCAGGATATCGCCATCATCGGCCAGCACGGGCAGTTCGCCGAGGCCGGCGACCTGGAGCAGTTCTGGCGCAATATCTGGCACGACCGCGAGCTGATCAAGACCGTGCCCGAGGATCACTGGGACGTTGCGCCCTGGTTCGATGCCGATCCCGAGGCCAAGGACAAGACCTATTCGCGCTGGGGCAGTTTCATCGACGGGGTCGACCGCTTCGATGCCGGCTTTTTCAACATGTCGCGTCGCGAGGCGCAGTGGATGGACCCGCAGGTGCGCCTGCTGCTGCAGAGCGCCTATACCTGCGCCGAGGATGCCGGGGTGATCCGCCGCTTACGTGGCAGCGACACCGGCGTGTTCATCGGTTCGTGCTTCAACGAGTATGTCGACAAGATCGGCGAGCTCGGCCTGCCCATGGACCCGTACATCGCCACCGGCAGCGGCACCATCGCCGCCAACCGGATTTCCTTCTGGTTCGACCTCAAGGGGCCGAGCCTGATGTTCAATACCGCCTGCTCTTCGTCGCTGGTCGCGTTGCACGCGGCCTGCGTCGCCCTGCGCAACGGCGAATGCGGCATGGCCCTGGTCGGTGGCAGCAACCTGCTGCTGTCGTCCTGGCACTACCGCTATTTCTCGACGATCCGCGCGTTGTCGCCCACTGGCCGTTGCCACACCTTCGACACCCGCGCCGACGGCTATGTGCCAGGGGAGTGCGTGGCGACCGTGCTGCTCAAGCCGCTGTCCCGGGCCCTGGCCGATGGTGACCCGATCCATGCCGTGATCAAGGGCTCGGCGGCGCTGCACGGTGGCTATACCCCATCGCTGACGGCGCCCAGCGTGACCGGCGAGGAAAACGTGATAGTGCAGGCCTGGCGCAACGCCGGCATCGATCCGCGGACGCTTGGCTACATCGAGGCCCATGGCACCGGCACCCGGCTGGGCGATCCGATCGAGATCAATGCCCTCAAGCGAGCCTTTGCCCGCTATACCCAGGACCGGGGCTTCTGCCATATCGGCTCGGTCAAGGCCAACATCGGCCATGCCGAGGGGGCGGCCGGCATCGCCGGGGTGCTCAAGGTGGTGCAGCAGATGAAGCACCGCAAGTTGCCCGCCCTGGGCCACTTCCAGGAGCAGAACCCCCATATCAGGCTCGATGACTCACCGCTGCTGATCGACCTGGAAGGCCGCGACTGGCCGGAACAGGCCACACCACGGCGTGCCGGAGTCAGTTCCTTCGGGTTTTCCGGCACCAATGCCCACGCGGTGCTGGAGGAGTACCGTGAACATCGCCGGTTCGCCATCCACCATGGCCAGCCGGTGCTGGTGCCGCTCTCGGCGCGCGATGACACGCGCTTGCGCCAGCAGGTGCAGCAACTGCTGGCCTACCTCGAGCACCAGGCTCCGGATCTCGGCGCCCTGGCCTACACCCTGCAAGTCGGCCGCGAGGCCATGGCGGCCCGGGCGATTTTCCTGGTCACCGACTTGCAGCAACTGCAACACCAGCTGCAAGCCTGGAGCGCTGGCGAGCGCGACGCCACCTTTGCCGCCGCCAGCCTCGATATCAACCAGGCCCTGGACCGTGCAGACCTTTCGCAATTGGCCGCGCTGTGGCTCAGCGAACCGGCGCAGAGCATCGACTGGGAGCGGTTGCATGACGCCGACTGCTTGCCGGCACGAATCAGCCTGCCCGGTTATGCCTTCGCCCAGGACCGCTATTGGCTGGAAGCCCCGGCCCAGGGCACGGCGACTGGCGACACCACAAGCCTCGGCAGCGGCAGCGCCGACAGCGCGCTGCTGGGTTTCAGCGAACAGTGGCTGGCCGTGGCCGAACCCGAGGGTGAGGCTCGGCCGCTGCGGGTGCTGTGCCTGCTGGGCGATCCCTCGCTACGCCGGCAACTGGCCGATGTGGCGCAGACCCTGAGCCCGGGCAGCGAACTGCTGTTCGTGGCCGCGGCCCTGGCCAACGAACCTGACGAGGATGGCCAGCGCCGAGTCGCGGCACAGGATCCGCAGCGACTGCAGCAGGGCCTGCACCAGGCGCTGGCCGATTTTTGCCCCGACCGCGTGCTGTACCTGTGGGCCATGGACGATCGGCGCTGGACCAGCGACAGCAGCCCGATCGTCGCCTTGCTCAAGGCCATGGCCGCCAACGCGAGGCCCATCCAGCGGCTATTGCTGGCCGGACGCGCCAGGGATGTCCTGGAACGTTGCCACCTGGAGTCGTGGATCGGCATCGAGCGCTCCCTGGGCACCTTGCTCGACTGCCCGGTGACGGTGGCTATCGATTGCCCCCAGGGCTCGCCCGACGATCACCGCTGGTTGCCACGGGTGTGGCGGCAACTGAGCGGCGAAGTGCCGGGCAGCCGCCTGTACCAGGACCTTGAGCCGCTGCGGCCGACGCTGGTTCCTGTCACCCTCGGGGCTGGCAGCGCCCCCTTGGCCCTGGAGCGGCTGGACACCTTGTTGATCACCGGCGGGCTCGGCGAACTGGGCTGGCTGCTGGCGAACCACCTGTCGCAGCGGGCCAGGCAACGCTCCAGCGGCCGCTTGCAGCTGTTGCTCAACGGGCGCTCGCCGTTGTCGGCAAGCGCCCGGGCGCGCATCGAGGCGCTGGGTCATGCGCGCTGCCGGGTTTTCCATGTCCAGGCCGATTGCGCCGATGGCCAGGCACTGACCGCCGCGCTGGCCCAGGTCCTGGTCCACAGTGGGCCGATCGATGGCCTGGTGCATGCCGCCGGCCTCAAGGCCAGTGGCAACGTGCTGGCCAGTTCGCCGCAGGAATTCGCCGCGGTGCTCAAGGCCAAGGTCGAGGCCAGCCAGGTGCTGGACCAGGTGCTGGCGGAGCAGCCACTGGCACTGATCTGTCATTTTTCCTCGAGCTCGGCGCTGCTCGGCGACATGGGCGCCTGCAGCTATGCCATGGCCAACCGCTTCCAGCAGGCCTACGCCCGGCATGTCCAGGCCAAGCAGGCCCGGCGGGTGGTGACGATCAACTGGCCGTTATGGCGCGAAGGTGGGATGACGCTGGGCGAGGGCGATTCCACCGAGTTCTATCTCAAGTCCAGCGGCCAACGGCTGCTGGAAAGCGCCGAGGGCCTGGACTGGCTGGAAAGGGCCGTCGCCAGCGATATCCAGCAGGTCATGGTTCTGGCCGGGCAACCCGGACGCCTGCGGCAACTGGTGGCGGGCATCGACCGGCCGCTCGCCAAGCCCCAGGCCGCCACCGTGGCGTCGACGCGGCATGCAGGGGCAGGGCGTCCGGAACTCAAGGGCCTGAGTCTCGAGCAGGCGTTGGCCTGGGACCTGCGCGACTTGGCGAGCAGGCCCTTGCAGGCCGAACGGCAGGCGCTGGACGACGACCGCAACCTGGCCGACTTCGGCTTCGACTCCATCAGCCTGGCCGAATATGCCGGGCTGCTGAGCCGGCACCTGGGGTTGAAGTTGACCCCGGAAGTATTCTTCAGCCACTCGACCCTGGCGAAACTGGCCGCTTACTTGCTCACGCAGCACCGGCAAGCCGTCGAAGCCTGCTACCTGCGGCCCCAGGGCCCGGCCCCTGAGCCTGAGCCTGTGCTTGAGCCAGCCACGCCGATGCCACAGGCCGCGAGCCCGGGGACCCAGGCGGACAGCATCGCGATCATCGGCCTCAGCGGACGGTTTCCCGGGGCTCGTAGCCCCGATGAACTGTGGCAGTTGCTGGCCGAAGGCCGGGACATGGTCGATGAGATCGCACCGCAACGCTACGACTGGCGCGAGCACTACGGCGATCCCCGGGAAAACCCGGCCAAGACCCGTTGCATCTGGATGGGCAGCGTGCCGGGAGTCGACGAGTTCGACCCGCTGTTCTTCGAGATCTCGCCCCGCGAGGCGAGCCAACTCGATCCCCGCCAGCGCTTGCTGTTGCAGGAGGGCTGGAACGTCCTGGAGGATGCCGGAATCGGCCCGCGCCAGTTGGCGGCGCAGCGGGTGGGAATGTTCGTCGGCGTCGAGGAGGGCGACTTCCAGCGGCTGGCCGGCGAAGAAAGCCTGACCTCCAGCCATAACGGCATCCTCGCCTCGCGGCTGGCCTACTTCCTGAACCTCACCGGCCCGGCCATGGCGATCAATACCGCCTGCTCGTCGGCGCTGGTGGCATTGCACCAGGCCGCTTCCAGCCTGCGCAACCAGGAATGCGAGATGGCCATCGCCGCCGGGGTCAACCTGATCTTCTCGGCCGATGCCTTCATCGGCATGACCCAGGCCGGGATGCTCTCGCCGGATGGCAAGTGCTTCGCCTTCGATCACCGGGCCAACGGCATGGTCCCGGGCGAGGCCGTATGTTGCGTATTGCTCAAGCCCCTGGCCCGGGCCGAGGCCGACGGCGACCGGATCTACGCGACCCTGCGGGCCAGCGGTATCAACTACGACGGCAAGACCAACGGCATCACCGCGCCCAGTGGCGCCTCGCAGCAACGCTTGCTGGAGGACGTCTACCGGCGCGCCGGACTGCAGACCCTGGAGGTGGACTACATCGTGGCCCACGGCACGGGCACCCAGCTGGGCGACCCGGTGGAGATCAATGCCCTGAACGACGCGTTCCGCGGCAATCCCCCGGGGCATTGCGCACTGACCTCGACCAAGACCAACCTGGGCCATACCTTCGCCGCCTCGGGCCTGGTCAGTGTCATTGCCCTGGTGCAGGCGCTGCGCCACGAGACCATTCCCGCCAGCCTGCATTGCGAACAGGAAAACGACTACATCCAGTGGCAACAGAGTCCGTTCTACGTCAACAAGGCCAACAAAGCCTGGCCCCGGGCCGGACGCGGGCACGAACGGATCGGGGCGGTCAGTGCCTTCGGCATGAGCGGTACCAATGCCCACGTGGTGCTGCAGGACTACAGCCGGCAACCGGCCGCGGGGCAAGCACGGCAGGCGTGCTACTTGCTGGTGCTGTCGGCCAAGAGCGCCGAGGCCCTCCAGGACCGGGCCGCACAGCTGAAGACAGCGCTGGAGCGCGGTGGCTACCTGGATGAGCAACTGCCCTCCATCAGCCATACGCTGCTCGAAGGTCGCCATCACTTCCGGCATCGCCTGGCACTGGTGGCGGCGGACCTGCAGGAAACGTGCTACGCCTTGCAGTGCTACCTGGCCGGCGAGAAACGGCCCAACCTGTTCGCCGGCGAGGTGGATCGCGACTTCACCCCGGGCAAGACCGTCGTGCGCTATATCGAGCAGTTGCAGGGCGATTGCCGGGGCGCGGAGGCAGAGACGCTGCGCGAATCCCTGGCGGGGCTGGCGGACTGTTATCGCCAGGGCTATGAACTCGACGGCGGACGGCTGTTCGCCACGCCGCCGGCGCGCATAGCGCTGCCGGGCTATCCGTTCGCCCGCGAGCGCTACTGGCCCCAGGCCCGCCAGCGCCAGTCGTCCGCGACCGGGCCGCAAGCCCAATGGCTGCATCCGCTGCTGCAGCGCAACCTCTCGACCCTGGCCCGCCCGTGCTTCGCCAGCCGCTTCAGTGGCCAGGAGCGCTTTTTGGTCGATCATCGGATCGGCGAGCAACGGGTGTTTCCCGCGGTCGCCTACCTGGAGATGGCGCGCGAGGCCATCGTCCGTGCCAGCGAACGAACCATGCAGCACGTCACCTTGTGCAACCTGGCCTGGCTGCGGCCACTGGTTTTGTCGACGGTGCAAGCCGGCGAGATCGAGTTGTTCTGTGAACTCACGCCCCAGGCAGGCGATCGCCTGTCGTTCAAGATCTACAGCCTCGACGGCAGCGAGCAGCAACTGCATGCCCAGGGCGATGCGCTGCTGGCAGCGGTGGTCGCTCCCGCCGCCCTGGACCTGGCGCAGCTGGAAGCCGGCTGCGACCTGGGCGAGCGCAGCCACGAAGCGCTGTACCAGGGCTTCGCCAGCCTGGGCGTGCACTACGGCAGCAGCTTCCGCGCGGCCGGGCAGATCCGCCTGGGCCGCGACCAGGTGCTCGGCCAGTTGTCGGCCGGTGCCCTCGATCCGCAGATGAGCGGCGTCGCGCTGCCCCCGGGCATCCTCGACAGTGCACTGCATATCGCCACGGTATTGGGGCAAGGTCCGCAGGCGACGGGCCCGGCGCTACCGTTCGCCTTGGACCGCCTGCGGGTGCATGGCTCGCTCGAGCAGGCGCTGCGCGACGGTCCACTGACGGTGCTCGCCAGCCGTAGAGCGCTGCCGGCCGGCACGACGGTCGACAAGGTCGACCTGCAGATCCACGACCAGGCCGGCCAGTGCCTGCTGCAACTGGAAGGGTTCAGTTCACGGCGGATCCAGGATCAGGCCTCGGTGTTGCCGGTAGCGCAGGCCAGGCAAGACGACACCGAGTTGGCACGCTCGATCCGCACCCCGTCCTGGCAGAGCCTGGATGACCCCGGCGAGCCGCTGCCAGAGGGTGTCCGGCCACAGCTGCTGCTGTTGGGGCTGCCGGATACCGTGGTAACGCGACTGCGCGAGCAGTTCGGCGCCCAGGTCAGCCTGTTGCCCGGGGCGCCCGGGGCCACCGGCGCGGCGGTGTACGAGGCTGCGGCGCTGGCCTTGCTCGACTACCTGCAACGGCGGGATGCCACGGCGGGCGACTACCTGCAGCTTTATGTCGTCCAGGGCCAGTCCGACCTGCGCCTGGGGGCGCTGGAGGCGCTGCTCGGCACCGCGATGATCGAAAACGGCCAGTTGCAGGCGCGGCTGGTGCTGCTGGACCCCGACCTGGGAGAGGCGGGGATGTACCGGATGATCGAACAGCAGAGCCGCGTCCATTGCCGGCAGCGGGTGCGAGTGCTGGCCAACGGCAGCCTCTATGCCCGTCAATGGCATGAGCTGGCCGTCGCCTCCAAGCCACAGCGCGAGCCCGGGCCATGGCGCGACGGCGGGGTATATGCAATCACCGGCGGCGCCGGCGGCCTGGGCTTGTTGTTCGCCCGGCATATTGCCGGCAGTTGCCGCAACCCGGTGCTGTACCTGGCCGGGCGTTCGGCCAGCGAACCGAAGATGCAGCAGGCCTTCGAACAACTGCAGGCGCTCGGCGCCCGGGTGTTCTACCAGGCGCTGGATGTCGCTGACGCCGCGGCCGTGAACCGCTGGATCGATGCCATCCACGCCGGGCAGGGTGAACTGCACGGGGTGATCCACAGTGCCGGGGTGATCCGCGACGGCCTGATCCCGGGCAAGCGCGCCAGTGATTTCTCCCAGGTGCTGGCGGCCAAGGTCAGGGGGCTCGAGGCCCTGGACCTGGCCATTGGCGAACGGCCACTGGACTTCTTCGTCTGTTGTTCATCCCAGGCGGCCCTGGGCAACCTGGGGCAGGCGGACTATGCCTGTGCCAACGCCTGGATGGATGCCTACATGCATTATCGGCAAGCGCTTTGCGCCGACGGCAAGCGCAAGGGCCGCTCGCTGAGCATCAACTGGCCGTTGTGGCGCGACGGTGGCATGGGCCTGGCGCCAGTGATCGAGCAACAACTGCGCGAACGCTTTGGCATCGTGCCCATGCCCCAGGAGGTGGGCTTGCAAAGCCTGCAACTGTTGTTAGCCGAGTCGGTCACCGCCCAGGCCTGGGTGGTGTATGGCGAGGCCGCGCGCCTGGCCGGTATCGGCCTGGCCCCTGCCGGCCAGGGGCTCCCCCCGGCTGGAGCGCCACCCCGCGTCGACAGCGGCGCGGGCCTCGGCGACAGCGAGCTGCGCCAGCGGATCCAGGCCTTCATCGTGCAGATCGTGGCCAAGGTGACCCAGGTCGATGCGGCGAAGATCCACCCGGCGGAGAAATTCGAGGCCTACGGGTTCGATTCGATCATGGCGGTCGGGGTGACCAACGAACTGGAAAAACACCTGGGCTCGTTGCCCAAGACCCTGCTGTTCGAGCACGTCAACATCGCCGGCATGGTCGAGCACTTCGCGCAGAAGTATCGCCAGCACTTCGCCGCTATGTTCGCCGGTGATGCCTTGGCGCCAGCGGCCGGCATCGCCCCGGGGCCATCGCCGGTGGATCGCTTCGCCCGTGCCGCAGCGGCCGTGGCGTCGGCTTCCGAGGAGTCGACGCCGGACAGCGACCTGGCGCAATACGTGGCGGTGATCGGCCTGGGCGGCCATTACCCGGGGGCCGACGACATCGACCAGCTGTGGCGCAACCTGGCCAATGGCGTCGACTGCATGGAGGAGTTTCCCGCCGAGCGCTGGGACCATGCCAAGCTCTACTACAAGAACCGTGACGTGCTGGGCAAGACCACGTGCATCAACGGCTCATTCATCAAGGATGTGGACAAGTTCGACTACAGCTACTTCAAGATGCCCAAGGTCTATGCCGACCACATGTCGCCGGAAGTCAGGCTGTTCCTGCAAACCGCGGTGCATACCTTCGAGGACGCCGGCTATTCCCGCGAGACCCTGCAACGCCGTTATGGCGGCAACGTCGGTGTGCTGCTGGGAGCCATGAGCAACGACTATCACTACTACGGTTTCGAACACAATCTGTCCGGCGGCGCCATGGCTTCTGGCTCGGGCATGGCCACCATTCCCATGACGGTGTCGTACTTCTATGGCCTGACCGGGCCGAGCCTGTTCATCGATACCATGTGTTCGTCGTCCTCGACCTGCATCCATACCGCCTTCCAGATGCTGCGCCACGATGAAACCATGATGGTCCTGGCCGGCGGCCTGAACCTGATGTACCACCCCTATACGGTGGTCAATACCTCCCAGGGCAACTTCACCTCGATCACTTCCCGGTCGGTCAACAGCTACGGAGTGGGCGCCGACGGTACGGTGATCGGCGAAGGCGTCGGGGCGGTGCTGCTCAAGCGCCTGGATCGGGCCATCGCCGATCGCGACCAGATCTACGGGGTGATCAAGGGCTCGGCGGTCACCAATGCTGGCGAGCGCAATGGCTTCAACGTGCCCAACCCGGACTTGCAGACCCTGGCGATTCGCCAGGCCATGGAGCAGGCCAAGGTGCACCCGGCGTCGATTTCCTATGTCGAGGGCCATGGTTCGGGCACACGCCTGGGCGATCCGATCGAGGTCCTGGGGTTGCGCAATGCGTTCATGCCCCATACCCAGGACAAGCAGTTCTGCTACCTGGGCTCGATAAAATCCAACATCGGCCACCTGCTGGCCGCCTCGGGCGTGGCCGGGCTGACCAAGACCCTGTTGCAGCTCAAGCACGGGCAGATCGCTCCCTCGATCCACTCGGGGGTGCTCAACCAGGACATCGACTTCGCCGATTCGCCCTTCAAGGTGCCGCAGCAATTGGTCGAGTGGCGCCGCCCGGAGCACCTGGTCGACGGCCGGCTGCAGAGCTTGCCACGGCGCGCCGGCCTGACGTCGATCGCTGCCGGGGGCATGAACGCCCACATGATCGTCGAGGAGTTCGTGCCGCCAGCGGACGCCGCCGGGCAGATTGCGGATGAGTGCCTGGCGTTCGTGTTCTCGGTGCACAAGTTGGCGCTGCTGGCGGAGAACCTCAGAAAGTTTCGTACCTGGCTGGCCAGCAGCGATGCTTCGCTGGCCCAGGTCGCCTACACGCTGCAAGTGGGCAAGAACAACCTGCGCAACCGCCTGGTGATCCGCTGCGCCAACCGCCAGGCACTGCTGGATGGCCTGGCGGAGTGCAGCGAGGGCCGCTACGACAACGCAAGCTTCTATCACTTCCCGGAAACCACGGCGAGTCGCTTGCCCCGGGCGGACGAACCGCTGGCGGCGTTGTTGGGGCGCTGGCTGGGGGGCGACAACGATGTCGACTGGACCAGCCTGTACGAGCGCCAGCCACAGCGCATCAGCCTGCCAGCCTACGCCTTCGAGAGGAACCGCTGCTGGTACACCGAGCCGGGCTACGAGTCGGCGATCATCAACCCGTCGATGTTCACCCGCAAACTGCATCCACTGGTGAGCGAGAGTTGCCCCAGCACCGCTGAGGGCGCGCTGTTTCGCTGCGAACTGGTACCGGCGCAGTTGCTCGACTACCTGTACCGGGCACCCGGCGGCCAGCGCCTCGGTGCCTTCAACTTCGTCGATGTGGCTCTGGCGATGCCGGCGCTGGTGGAGCGATTCGACGGCTGCACGCTGGCGGTATCCTGCGCCTTCGAGCATTTCATCGGCGATTGGGCGACGGTTGGCGGGCTGCGTTATCGCCTGTTGGAAATCGATGCCGGGCAACTGGAGCTGGAGTTCGATGCGCTACGCCAGGATGGCCAGTCGATCAACCTGGGGTTCGCCCTGATCAACCCACTGGCGGGCGGGCAACCGGTCGTGGCGCAATCCTGGCTCGATGCCGCCGACGAGCTGTTGAGCCGCCAACCGGCCACCGATGCCAACGAACGCCTGGCCCGGGCCGGCTACGATTTTGCTCCCTACCTGGAGAACACCGGCGGGTGGGTCGTCGGCGGCAGTGGCTTGCTGCTCGAAGGCCGGCCACCGCTCAACCGGCACAATCACCACGCCGCCAACCTGCACCTGACGCCGTACCTGGCGACCACCCTCGACAAGGCGTTCTACCTGTTGTTGGACCAGCTGGGGCTGGGCCAGGCCCAGGTAGTGATAGGCAATATCGAGCAGCTGTGCTGCTACCAGTCACCGGTCGGCGACTTCACGGTGGTGCTCAGCGGTATCGGGCTGGGAGCCGACGGCCTGGCTTGTTGCTTACTGGTACTCGATGAGCAGGCGCGGATCTGCCTCAAGGCCGATCGGGTCAGCCTGCATCTCGATCAACGCCAGCTGGCGGCTATCGACCACGACCACCCATGGCTTGCGGGGCAGGTCGCCGATGTTTCCCGGTCGTCGCTACAGGCCAGCTCCGGCGGCGAGGCCAAGCCGCAGGTCGCCAGGGCGGATACCGGTGCCGGCGATCCAGGGGACCAGATACTGGCGTTCATCCAGGAACAGTTGCAGCACAAGCTGGGGTTCTCGCCCGAGGAGATCGGCCAGTCGGCACAGGTGCATGACCTGGGGCTGGACTCGATCATGGTGATGCAACTGACCGATAGCCTGAACAAGCGCTTCGGCACCCGGCTGATGCCCGACCTGTTCTATGAGAAGCAGCAACTGGGTGAATTGGCGGCAAGGCTGCAAGCACAGCACAAGGCGCTGCATTGAGCGGCAGAAGCGACCCGGTCGGCCAGGCTGCCGGGCAAACCAGGACGGTAAGGGCATGAACGATACAACCTCGAACCATACATCCGACATCCGTCTGCCCAACCAGCGACCGTCGCCGCGCCAAGCCGGCGCGCCGGCGCCACGGGACAGGCGCCAGGTCAGCGAGATTTCCCGCCCGCGGCCAGCGCCGCAAGCAGCGGATACCCGGGTGGCCATCGTCGGTTTTTCCGGACGTTTTCCGGGGGCCGCCGACGCCGGGCAATTCTGGCAGGCGTTGCGCCAGGAGCGTTCGCACATCAGTGAGTTGCCCTATTGGCACCTGCCGGGCATCGCCGAGCGTGCCCACCTGCGGGATACCTTCGCGTGCCCGGGCGGCTTCATCGACGAGCCCTTGGCGTTCGACGCCGACTTCTTCAGGATCAGCGCTCGCGAGGCCGAGGCCATGGATCCGCAGCATCGGCTGGTGCTGGAGCAGACCTGGGCCGCCTTCGAGCATGCGGGTATTCGCCCCGGCGACCTGCGAGGCAGCGATACGGGGGTCTTCATCGGGATTTCTTCCGCCGACTACAACGGCCTGCTGGCCCGCGCCGATGCCGGCAGCCACGATGCCACGGGCAATGCCCACTCGATCATCGCCAACCGCATTTCCTACCTGTTCGACTTCCATGGCCCCAGCGCTCCCGTCGACACCGCCTGTTCCAGCTCGCTGGTGGCGGTCCATCGCGCCGTGCAGGCGATCCGCAACGGCGATTGCGCGGTGGCGGTGGCTGGCGGAGTCAACCTGTGCCTGGAACCCATGGTGTTCATCGGTGCGCTGAAGGCCGGCATGCTCAGTCCGAGCGGCCGTTGCAAGGCCTTCGCCGAGGATGCCGACGGCTATGTGCGGGGCGAAGGCGTCGGGGTGGTGATCCTCAAGGACTACCAGCAGGCCCTGGCCGATGGCGACAACATCGTCGCGACGGTCATCGGTTCGGCGGAAAACCATGGCGGCCATGCCAACTCCCTGACCGCACCCAATCCCAGGGCCCAGGCCGAATTGCTCAAGCAAGCGTACCGCGGCCTGGACATCGCCAGCATCGGCTACATAGAGGTCCACGGCACGGGCACGCGCCTGGGCGACCCGATCGAGATCAGCGGGCTCAAGCAGGCCTTCGCCGAACTGGGCGCCAAGCCCGGCCAGCGTTGCTACCTGGGCTCGGTGAAAACCAACATCGGCCATCTCGAGTCCGCAGCCGGGATCGCCGGGCTGATCAAGACCCTGCTGGTACTGCACAACGGTTATCTGCCCAGGAGCCTGCACAGCGAACGGCTCAATCCCTATATCGAACTGGCCGACAGCCCGTTCGAGATCCTCCAGGCCGGGCGCGAATGGCCATCGGCCCAGGACAGCCAGGGCAATCCGCTGCCGCGCCGGGCCGGCGTCAGTTCATTCGGCTTCGGCGGGGCCAACGCCCATGTGGTGCTTGAAGCGGTCGGCCCCGTCGAGGGCACGGCGCAACCAGGCATGGCGGCGACCTTGTTCCCGCTCTCGGCCCGCAGCCCCGACGCCCTGCAGGCGCGGGTCCGGCAGTTGCTCGAGTTCCTGCAGGGCGAACGACAACCGGCCTTGGCGGAACTGGCCGC
The DNA here is from genome assembly GCF_046230915.1 of Pseudomonas sp. KCJK8993. Taxonomy (NCBI): domain Bacteria; kingdom Pseudomonadati; phylum Pseudomonadota; class Gammaproteobacteria; order Pseudomonadales; family Pseudomonadaceae; genus Pseudomonas; species Pseudomonas sp. KCJK8993. Next base: position 19,943 of record NZ_JBJJLO010000053.1, on the reverse strand, counting down.
CAGCTTGCAACTGGGTCGCGAGGCGATGGAGTACCGGCTGGCCTTCGTAGCCCACAGTCACGCCAGCCTGGTGGAGCAGTTGCGTGCCTGCGGCGCTGGCATCCGGGCCTGCGCCCCGAGTGCCGCGGAGCAAGTGCTTGGCGCTCTGCAGCAGCACGATGGCAGCACCTTGCTGGGCTTGTGGGTCCAGGGCGCCGAAGTGGACTGGCGCCAGCTCTACCGGCACTGCCGGCCGACACGCATTCCCTTGCCGACCTATCCGTTCAGCCGCGAACGCTACTGGCTCAGCGCCGGCGCCGAGCCGGTGCAACCGGGGCCGGGCGCCCTGCATCCGCTGGTACACCGCAATACTTCGGATCTCTCGGGGCAACGCTTTAGCAGTCGCTTCAGCGGCAACGAGTGGTTTTTCACCGAGCATCGGGTCAATGGCCGGAAGACCCTGCCTGGCGTGGCCTACCTGGAGATGGCCAGGGCCGCCCTGGAGTTGTCCCTGGGCGCTGAGCAACGCCTGGCAGGCCTGAAGAACATCGCCTGGCGCCGCCCCATGTGCCATGAGGGCGGTGAGTTGCTGATCGATATCGAACTGGCGGAGCAGGGCGCCGGTGAGATTCGTTTCGAGATCCGCGATGCCCTGGGCGATGACTCGTGTTACTGCACCGGGGTGGCCCTGCTGGGTTCCAGCGAGCAACCGGCACCGCTGGACCTGGCGGCCATCGCCAACGCCACCGGCGAGCGGCCGTTGGAGCCGGAACATTGCTATGGCGTGTTCGCCGCAATGGGCCTGGTCTATGGCGAACGGTTTCGCCGGATCCAGGCACTGCAGGCCGGCCACGACCAGGTATTGGCCAAGCTGCTGGGCGAGCCAGATACCGCGACTGACTTGCCGTGCGGCCTGCTCGATGCCGCTTTGCAGGCCGGGATGGGCCTGGCCGAGCCGGGTCATCAAGCAACCGGTCAGGAGCCACGGCCCTTGGTGCCGTTCGCCCTGGACAGGGTGATCCTTGGCGATCTGCGCTTGCTCAAGCAGCCGTGCCAGGCCTGGGTGCGCCATGGCGCCGGCCACCAGCCCGGGCGTATCAGCAAGCTGGACGTGGACCTTTGCGACGATCAGGGGCGCATAGCCCTGCGCCTGCAGGGTTTTTCGTCGCGGGTGCTTGCGCCGGCCGCCGAGCCGCTACTGGTCCTGCGCCCAGTGTGGCGCGACGAAACCCTTGAACAGCCCGCTCAGCGATCCGTCGCCCGGCAGTGGGTGCTGGTGGCCGCCGCCCCGACCGTGGACCTGCAATCCCTGCAAGATAGTTGCCAGGCCCTGGCCGGCGCGCAGCAATCGATCGTTATCGAACGTTTGCCCCAGGTGCCCGACGATCCGGGCGTTGCCCTGCCGGAGCTGGCCAGCTTCCTGATCCAGCGGTTGCAGACGTGCCCCGCCGACAGCCTGGTGCAACTGGTATGGGGCGAAGCAGGGCCGGCCACCGCCGTTTTCAAAGCCTTGCTGGCCTTGCTCAAGACGGCCAGGAACGAAGGCCTTGTGGCCGCCGTCCAGCTTCTGGAACTGCCCGGGGATCTGAACCCCCAACGGCTGCTGGACAATGGCCGGCAGGATGCCGAGCAGGTGCGTTACCTCGCAGGCCAGCGCCAGGTGCTGGCCTGGGAGGAAACCACGCTGGCCGACGACCCTGCCGATCCTTGGCGACCGGGCGGGGCCTATCTGTTGAGCGGTGGTACCGGTGGCCTGGGCTTGCTGCTGGCACACAGCATTGCCCGCCAGGCCCGGGGCGTGCGACTGGTGTTGGCCAGTCGCGGGGCCGAGCAACTGTCGGCGCACGCGCAGGCGCGCATCGAGGCACTGCGGGCGCTGGGCGCCGAGGTGCACCTGCACGCCCTGGATATCAGCGACCCGCAGGCGGTACGGACACTGGTCGAGCGCTGCGAGCACCTGTTCGGCACGCTAAACGGGATTGTCCATTGCGCGGGCATCACTCGCGACAGTCGCCTATGCAACAAGCGCGCAAGCGACATGGCGGCGGTACTGGCGCCCAAGGTGGCGGGGGTGCTGAACCTCGACCGCGCCAGCGCGCACCTGATGCTGGACTGCTTCGTGCTGTACTCGTCGGTGAGCGCGGTAATCGGTAACCCAGGGCAGGGCGACTACGCCCTGGCCAATGGCTTCATGGATGAATGGGCCGGCTGGCGCAACGCCCAGGTCCAGGCAGGCCTGCGCCATGGGCGGACCCTGGCGATTGACTGGCCGTTGTGGGCCAACGGCGGCATGGGGATCGATGCCATGCGCGAACGCCAGATGTTCGAGCACAGCGGAATCCGTCCCTTGAGCGATGCCGGCGGCCTGAACACGTTGCGCCGGCTACTGGCCAGTGCCGAAGGCGCTGGGCGCTGGCTGGTGCTGCAAGGAGATATCGCCAGGATCAGAAGCTTTATCGCCGGGCAGCGCCAGGCGCCTGGACCAGCGACGGTCGAGCCAGAAGCCGCACCCGTGCCGCAGGTCATGGAGGATGAGCTGGAGAACCTGGCGATCCGCTATTTCAAGCAGCTGCTGGCGAACACCCTCAAGCGTCCCCAGGAGAAGATCGACAGCGACGAGTCGTTCGAACGCTATGGGGCCGATTCGATCCTGCTGACCGAGTTGACCGGCCAGCTGGAGCGAAGCTTCGGCTCGCTGCCCAATACCTTGCTGTACGAACACCAGACGGTGCGCGAGTTGAGCCAGTATTTCAGCCGCCAGCAACCGGAGCGGCTGCGCCAGTTACTGGCGCCGGGACAGGCGCGCCGTGCGCCGCCCGGTCAGGCCGACGCCGCGCCCCGGGCGGCACCGGCAGCCGCGCGGCGACAGGGCCAGCGCCAGGCCCGGGCCGCACAGCCAGCGGCCACTGGCGGTCGCGACCTGGCGATCGTCGGGATCAGTGGGCGCTATCCGGGCGCCGAAGACCTGGAGACCTTGTGGCGCAAGCTGGCCGCGGGCCAGGATCTGATCAGCGAAGTGCCGGCCGCGCGCTGGGACCACCAGGCCTATTTCCACCCGGAGCGCGGGCGCTTCGACAAGACCTACTGCAAATGGGGCGGCTTTCTCGATGGCATCGAGGATTTCGATCCGCTGTTCTTCAATCTCTCGCCCCGCGAGGCACCGATCATCAACCCCAACGACCGGTTGTTCCTGGAGACCTGCTGGAACCTGCTGGAAAGCGCCGGCATCACCCGGCAACAGCTCAAGCAACGCTATCAGCAGCAGGTGGGGGTATTCGTCGGAGTGATGTACCAGCAATACCAGGCGTTCGCAGCGGATCTGGTCCGCGAGTCCCTGGTGTCCGTGACGTCCTACAGCGCCATCGCCAACCGGGTGTCCTATTTCTTCGATTTCCAGGGACCGAGCCTGGCCATCGATACCATGTGCTCGTCGTCGATCTCGGCGATCCATGCCGCCGGCGAAGCGCTGCGCAACGGCGATTGCCGGTTGGCGATCGCCGGCGGCGTCAATCTCAGCCTGCATCCGAAGAAGTACATCGGCCTGAGCATCGGCCAGGTACTGGGCAGCCATGCCGGCAGCCGCAGCTTCGCCGACGGCGATGGCTACCTGCCGGCCGAAGGCGTCGGGGCGGTATTGCTCAAGACCCTGGCCGACGCGGAGCGCGATGGCGATCCGGTGCTGGCGGTGATCAAGTCGACGGCGGTCAACCATGGCGGCCATACCCATGGTTTCTCGATGCCCAGCGCCAAGCTGCAGGCAGCCTTGATCGAGGGCAACTTCAAGCGGGCCGGCATCGACCCGCGCACCATCAGCTATGTCGAGTCGGCGGCCAACGGTTCGGCCATGGGCGACGCGATCGAGTTGAGCGCCCTCAGCCGGGTATTCGCCGAGGCCGGGGTTGCGCCCCGGTCTTGCGCCATCGGTTCGGTCAAATCCAATGTCGGGCATGCCGAGGCCGCCTCGGGCCTGTGTGCCCTCAGCAAGCTGGTACTGCAATTGCAGCACCGGCAATTGGCGCCATCGTTGCTGCTCGGCCAGTTGAATCCACAGTTGGACTTCGAGAGCTCGCCATTTGTGTTGCAACGTACGCTGGCCGACTGGCCGCAGCCGCTGCTGGAGATCGACGGCATGGCCCAGGCCGTGCCGCGTCGGGCCGCGCTCAGTGCCTTCGGCGCTGGCGGCTCGAATGCCCACCTGATCCTGGAGGAGTACCCAGGCACGAACGCGGGCGAGGCACCGCCAGGACCGGACGAAGAACGGATCGTGCCGCTGTCCGCGCGCACCCGGCACTCCCTGCACCAGGCGCTGGCCAGGTTGGCGCATCATCTGGATCGCCATCGGCCAGTGCGCCTGCAAGACCTGGCCCATACCCTGCAGGTTGGCCGTGAGGCCATGCCGCTGCGCCTGGCGTTGCGGGTGGCCAGCATCGACCAGTTGCGCACGCTGCTGGCCGAGATCCTGGCCGCGCTTGCCCAGGGCGAAAGCCTGGTTGCGTTACAAGCCCGAGGCTTGCCGCTGGCCTTCGGTGATGTCGAGGCGGTTCCGGCGGCGCTCGCCAGTCTGTTGTCCGGGCCGGGGGCCGCGGCCTTCGGCCAGGGCCTGGTCGGTGCCGGCGACCTGCAGCAGCTGGCATTGCTCTGGACCCAGGGGGGCGAGGTTCCCTGGCATGAACTGGCCCCGAAGGCCGGTGCGCGACTGATCGACCTGCCGACCTATGCCTTCGACAGGCAGCGCTATTGGCTGGAGCAGGGCGCCGCGCCCAGTTCGACGGATGAGCTGCCCGCCGCTGTCGCGAGCGCTCCCCTGGAATCCGGAAAAGCACCGCGTACCGCCGCAGAGCAGGGCTTGTACCTGCTTGCGGAACTGTTGGGCATGGCGCCTGAGGAACTGGCGCCGGCCAGGCCGCTCACGGCCTACGGCGCCGATTCGATCGTGATGTTGCAATGGGCGATGCAGGTGCAGGCCCGGATCGATCCCCGATTGGTGCTGGCGGATATCCAGCGCTGCAATACCCTTGGCGATGTCCTGGAACTGCTCGACCGGCCCTTGGCGCCGGATGACCGGCGAGAGGTGGCGCTGCCCGCGCAGATCATCGGCTTGCTCGGCGGATCGCCAGTGCGTTTCCCGGAATTGCAGCGGCTCAACCAGGCGCAGCACGGTCGTCCGGTGTTCTGGTTCCACGGCGCCCTGGGGGGCAGCGAGATCTACCAGGGGCTGGCCCAGCAGGTGCAACGCCCGTTCTTCGGCCTGCAGGCCAGGGGCTGGATGACCGATCGCGCGCCGTTACAGGGCATCCAGGCCATGGCGGCCTATTACATCCAGGTCATCCAGTCGGTGCAGCCGCAGGGCCCCTATGACCTGGGGGGCTATTCCCTGGGCGGCATGCTGGCTTATGAAGTGACCCGGCAGTTGCAGGAACTGGGGGAAAGCGTCGACAGCCTGGTGATGCTCGACTCGCCGGACGTGACCGGCGAGCGCACCGCGCGCCTGAGTGACAAGACCCGCCTGTTGCAGACCGTCAACATGTCCTTGCAAATGACCATCGGCCAGACGCCGGAGCGTTTTGCCCAGGTGCTGATCCACCGCGACGAAGTGGACCTGGCCCTGGCGATCGCGGATTACCGCGAGCAACTGATCGGGCTGGCTCGCCAGCGTGGCCTGGCCATCAGCGAGCAACGCCTGCAAGAGCGGCTGGAGCAAGTCACGCGGGTCCAGCAGGCCTACCAGGTCGAGCACTACCGCATCCTGCCGCTGCCCAGGGCCGGGGAAGTGGCCTGCCGTTATTTTCGCAATGCCAGTGGCTTGTGGATGGGCGAGCTGGAACCGTTCTTTTCCACCGACAGCCAGGAGTTCGCCGCTTTCAATCACGCCGACTATTGGCAGGAATGGCAACGCCAGCTGCCGAATTTCGAAATGACCGACGTGGCCTCGGCCAACCACATGACCCTGTTGACCCAACCGGAGGTATTCCGGGTGATCGCCCGGTCGTGTGCGGCCCTGTATTGCCCAGAGGCGGTGGAGAGTGCCATTGGCTGAGGCCCGAGGCGGTCTCTGCACCTGTTGTCGATGGGCTTCAGGCGGCTTTTTTCAGGCGCCAGAGCTTGTACGCCAGATGGCCGTTCCTGTAGGCCTTGACGCCGCTGTCATCGAAGAAGTGGAACATGGTGTCGAATGCGTGCCAGACCTCGGGCGGCAGCGCCGTGCCTTGTTGCTTCTTCTCGTTCACCAGGCTCTTGAGCAGGTGCTTGAGGTGACCTTGCTCGCTTTCGAAGGCCCTGAGCACGCCTTCGGAAATATCGGCGTGATCGCGCACCTCGAAGCGCGCATGGCGAATCATCGCTTCGTGCTGTTCCAGCACGTTCTCGAAGAAATCGACGCCGATGCTGTCACGCTCGTTCAAGGTGCTGGGGTTGTCGCCCTTCATGGTGTCGGCGTACAGGAACCAGCCATCGTCCTTCAGTACCCGGCGCACCTGCGTGCCGAAGGTATCGAGGTCGGGATAGCAGTGCGACGACTCGATATTGATCACGACGTCGAACTGCTTGTCGGCAAACGGCAGGGCCATGGCGTCACCCTCGACGAAGGTCAGCCCCGGCAGGGCATGCACCCGGTTGCACAACTCGATATGCGCCGGGCAGAAATCCATCCCGGTGACGGACGCTGCCCCGGTGTAGCGGGCCAGGTAGGAGCAGTTGCCGCCACGCCCAGAGCCGACTTCCAAGACCTTCTTGCCGCGCAGGTCGATATTCCCCAGCAGGGTGCGAATCAGGTTCGCCGAGCATTTCTGCTCCAGGTCCCGGTCGTCGATCCAGTCGAAGTCGCTGTCCCTGGCCAGGTAGCCGTAGTTGAGGAACGTCAGGCGCTGGTCGGGGAACATCCGGGTCATCATGTCGTACCACTGGCTGATCGGCGATACGGTCACTGGTCCTTGGGTCGTCATTTCTACCTCCATGTGGGAAAGCTGCAAAGGGCTTCGCCACAGCAGCATAGAGGTGATAGCCAAGATGCCGAGGATTTTTTCTCACGGCCCCGAGCCGTTCCGGATCGGCTCCTATACTGCGAGCCGTCATTATCGCAATTCATTTCAGGATGAAATTCATGCCTTATCTTTTCCAGGGACAGAAGTCTTGCGTGGTGTTCATGTTTCCCGGCCAGGGCTGCCAGTTCTACCAGATGGGTCGCGAGCTCTATCAGAACAACCTGCGGTTCCAGCACTGGATGAACGAACTCGATAGCCTGGTGCGCGCCGAACTGGGCCAGTCGGTGGTCGCCACGATCTACCACGACAGCCATCCACGCTCCCAGGTGTTCGATGACATCCGCCTGAGCCACCCGGCGATCTTCATGGTCGAGTACGCGTTGGGCCGGACCCTGGCCGAGCAGGGCGTCAAGCCTGACCTGCTGCTGGGCGCCAGCCTCGGGGAACTGGCCGGCGCCGCGCTGGCCGAGATCATCGCGCTGCCCGAGGCGGTGCGCCTGGTGGTGCGCCAGGGGCAGTTGTTCCACCAGCAGCAAGGCGCAACGGGCACTGGCGCGATGCTGGCGATCCTGGCTCCACAGTCGCTGTTCCAGGAACTGCCGGCGTTGCACGAGCACTGCGATATCGCCGCCTACAACGCCCCCTCGGTCATGGTGGTGGCGGGTCCGGCCAGTGCGATCGCCGAGGCCGAGCGCCAGCTCAATGCCCGGGACGTGGTCTACCAACGCTTGCCGGTGAACCAGGCCTTTCACTCGCGGCATATCGACTTTCTCAAGCCCGAGGTCGACGCCCTGTTTCGCCAGGTGGCCTGGCAACCGGCACAGACCCCGGTGGTTTCCTGCCACAGCGGCCAGGTCCTGGAGCGGCTGGACGGTGACCACTACTGGCAGAGCATTCGCCAGCCGATCCGCTTTTCCCAGACCCTGGCACAGCTCGAGCAGCAAGCCGCCGAGTGCGGCGAGTCGATGATCTACCTCGACCTCGGGCCCAGCGGCACCCTGGCCAACCTGGTCAAGCAGAACCTGCGCGAGCGCTCCTTGCCGCGGACGATCGCGGTGTTGAGCCCGTTCGGCCGTGACCTGGAGAAGTTCGACGAGGCCCTGACCCTGGGCCGCGCCTTGCAGCCGTTGCCGACCGCCATCCAGCCGGACATGGCGGCGGCACCATCGGTGCAGGCACCGCTCGACATCCCGCGGCAGGCGCCAGTCCTGTCCCCGCCACCACGGCTGGTCCAGCGACCGTCGACGCCATTGCCATCCGGCCCCAAGCGTGTGTACCTGTTTCCCGGGCAGGGTTCGCAACGCCTGGGCATGGGGGCGGAGCTGTTCGAGCAGTTCCCCGACCACCTGGCGCAAGCGGACCAGATCCTCGGTTATTCGCTCAAGACCCTGTGCCTGGAAGATCCCGAGCGCCAGCTGTCCAACACCCGGTTCACCCAGCCGGCGCTCTATACCGTCAGCGCCCTGGCATTCCTGGCCAGGCAGCAGGCCGATCCGCGCAAGCCCGACTTCCTGGCCGGCCACAGCCTGGGTGAATACTGCGCCTTGTTCGCCGCCGGGGCGTTCTCCTTCGAGACCGGCCTGAAACTGGTGAAAAAACGTGGCGAGCTGATGGCGCTCGCCACCGGAGGCGGCATGGCGGCGGTCATCGGCCCGAGCCCCGATGAGGTCCAGGCGTTGTTGAACCGTCATGCCCTCGGGGCCCTGGACATCGCCAACTACAACTCACCGTCCCAAGTGGTGCTGGCCGGTCCTGTGGTGGCGCTCAGCGAAGCCAAGGAGATCTTCCAGGCGCAGGGCATCACCTTCGTCGAACTGCCGGTCAGCGCGCCTTTCCATTCCCGCTACATGGACAGTGCCATGCGCGCCTTCAGTCAATACCTGGCGACCTTCGATTACAGGCCGCTGCAGACCCCGGTCATCGCCAACGTCAACGCCGCGCCTTATCGCGATGGAGAAGTGGTGGACAACCTGTCCCGGCAGATCTGCGGCTCGGTGCGCTGGCTCGAGAGCATGCAATACCTGATGCGCCAGGGGGCGCTGGAGTTCGAGGAGCTGGGACCGGGCGAGGTTCTGACCAAGCTGGTCAAGGCCGCACGCAACACCGCCTTATCGTGATCGCACCTAGCCCAGGATGCCTTGTCATGGAACCGACGACCAATGCCACGCTGACCGACCAGCTGTTGTTCATCGCCAGTGTGCTGGCCCTGGAAAGCCGCCAGCTGATTTCCGCCAGGGGCATCAACCAGACGTTCGGCTTTGCTGAATTCACCGATGCGGCCTCGGTCAACGCCGGTCCGTTGCGAGTGATCTTCGATGCCCTCGAAGGTTGCGGCTGGTTGAGCCAGGCGAGCGATGATCAGTATTTTTTCAAGGCCCCGGCATCGGCCATCGCCTCGCTGCCCAGCCAGGCCAGCCAGCTGTTCTCCTGGCTGGCGCCAGAGCTACCGCTAGCCGCAGAGCTATCGCCGGCAGGCCCCTGGCTGGAACTGGCGGCGCTGGACTGGAACCTGCATTGCCCGGTACTCCGCCAGGGCCTGGACCAGTTGCTGGCGCTGGGGCTGCTACAGCGGTTGCAATGCAACGCAGGAATCGATGTCGACAGCGGCCGGGTCGATCCTGGACGCTTGGCGGCCGGGCCGACGGACCCCGACGAGCGCCGCCGGTTGAGTGATTTCCTGCGGGGCCAGCGCTGGATTCGCCGGGAGGAACGCCATCTGGTGCTCGCCCCCGAGCGCCGAACACTGCTGGCCGAACTATTGAGCCAACCGTTCCTGGCCTATTTCGCCAGCTTGCCCGCCATGGTCGAAGAGCTCCTGTTCGGCCAGGGGGAGCGCTGGGCACAGGCGCTGCAATGGCTCCAGCAGGCAGGCGAGCAATACGCCTGGCCGGGAGATCGATCGACGCTGGAGCTGCTGTTGGGCCCGCTTTTCGATGCCCAGCCAGTGTCTGCCCAGGCGCAGTGGGTCGTCAGCCTGGGTCGCTCCCCCGCAGGCACCCTGGACCAGCTGGAGTACTGGGTACGCCAGCATACCGCTCGGGGCCGGGCCCTGGAGCACCACCCACTGCGATGGCTGGAGCTGGACCGCGCCTTGGCCGATGAACCGCAGGCGGTGCGCCAACAACTACAAGAGGCAGGCGTACCGGGTGATGCGCGGATTCTGTGGCTGGGTATCGGCCAGCAGAACCTGCTGCCACCCCAAGCCTCGACGCCGCGCCCGCCGTCCCTGGTGCCACGGCGTCATTACCTGGACCTCGCCGGGCAGGCGGTGGATGGCGCCGCGGTGCTGGCCAGCCTTGACCGTTCGGCCGCAGGCCTGGCGATGCTGACTGGCGAGCAGTGGCTGGTACTCACTGACAGCCACTGGTGTCCGGGCGACCACTGGGCCGGCAACCTTGCCTGCCACTATCCGGTCGAGGCCGCGCACTACCTGATGGCGCTGGCCGGAGCCGGGCTGTTCGCCGAGCCGGGCATGCTCCACAAGCTCCCCCAGGGTGGCCTCGGTTGCAGCGCCACCAGCGGTTGCTACAAGCGACGCGAGTATCGTGTCCGCCATGCCGCCCCGGGGGATATGGGCGCCTTGCTGGAGCTCGAACAGGCTTGCTGGCCAGCAGGCGGGCGAGTCGATGAAGCGATCCTGCGGCGTCGCTTGCGCCAGGATCCTGCGGGGCAATTGGTCCTGGAGCTCGGCGGGCAGGTGGTGGGCGTGATCTATTCCCAGCGCCTCTTGCGCATCGAGGACTTGGCCACGGTCAACTTCGCCACCGTCGACCAGCTGTTCCACGGCAAGGGCAGCATCGTGCAGATCCAGAGCCTGAATATCTTGCCGGCGCACCAGTACAGCGGCTATGGCGACCAGTTGCTGGAGTTCATGCTGCAATACTGCACGCTGCAAAACGGCGTGGACACGGTGGTCGGCGTGACCCGTTGCAAGGACTATCCCCGCCACCGGCACCTGGCCCTGGCCGACTATATCCAGGCACGTGACGAGCGAGGAGGGCTGCTGGATCCGATATTGCGCTTCCATGAACAGCACGGTGCGCGGATCGAGAAACTGGTTGCTGGCTACCGGCCCGCCGATGCCGACAACGCCGGCCATGGCGTCCTGGTGCGCTATCACCTGGCTGGCCGCCAACGCCAGCAACCGCAACCCGTGACGCCACGGCTCGAACAACCGGGTATCACGCCCGAAGTCGCCGTGCGCCAGGCGCTCAACCATTGTCTGGGGCAGGCACCGGAGCGACCCGTATCGGCGCAGCACAGCCTGATGGAGCTGGGGCTGGATTCGGCGGACCTGCCAGGACTCGGCGAAGCGCTGGGCAGGGCTTTCGGCCTGGTCCTGGAGCCGAGCTTTTTCTTTCGCTACAACAACCTCGGGAAAATTCTCGACGCCGTGCAGGAGCGCCTGGGCGGCCCTGCATCGCCAGGGGCCGAAGTGCAGGCGGCCCACCTCGCCCCGGCGTCCCAACCGCCAGCGCTGTCCGCCACCCCAGAGGACGACTTTGCCGTGGTGGGCATCAGCGGTTCCTTTCCCGGTGGCGGACTGGAAGGTTTTTACGCCGCCATTCACAACGGCACCAGCCAGCTTCGCGAAGTACCGCCCGAACGCGGCATGGCCGGGCCTGTGGCCGGCTACATCGACGGTATCGAATATTTCGACCCCGGGTTTTTCTCTATCTCGGCGGCGGAAGCCGCGCTGATGGATCCGCAGCAGCGTCTGCTGCTGCAACATGCCTGGCTGGCCCTGGACGATGCGGCGATCAGTGCCGCGGATTTTGCCCGGCAGCCGACAGGGGTGTTCATAACCGCCGCCCCGAGCCAATACCCTGAAGTCGTCGAGGTGCCCCGTAGCAGCCCGTACCTGCTGACGTCTTCTGCGCCGTGCATGTACGCCAACCGGATTTCCTGGTTCCTCGACCTGCGTGGCCCCAGCGAATACTGCAATACCGCTTGCTCGTCGGCGCTGGTAGCCGTGCACCGGGCCATGCAGGCAATGCGCAGCGGCGAGTGCCGGCAGGCGCTGGTGGGCGCGGTGAACCTGCTGTTGTCCGCGGATGAAACCGCGGGCTACCGGCAAATGGGCTTGCTCAGCGAGCAGGCGCAGACCCGCTCGTTCCAGGCTGGGGCCGATGGTTACGTGCGCGCCGAGGGGGTCGGCGTGCTGCTGCTCAAGCCACTGGCCGACGCGCTGCGCGACGGTGATCGGATTCACCTGAAGATCAAGGGCAGCGGCGTGAGCCATGGTGGCCACGGCATGTCCCTGACCGCACCGGATCATGACGGCATGCAAGCGGCGATGGTCGCTGCCTATCGGCGCGCCGGGGTCAAGCCCCAGACCCTGGGCTACGTAGAAGCCCATGGCACCGGTTCGGCATTGGGCGATGCGATTGAGGTCGACGCGCTACAGGCGGCCTACCGAGAGCTGGGAGACGGACAAGCGGTCGTCGCGCCCTGGCATCTGAGCAGTTTGAAGCCGTTGATCGGGCACTGCGAGCTGGCTTCGGGCATGGCGGCACTGTTCAAGGTGATCGATGCGTTGCGCCAGCGGCGGTTACCGGGAATTCCTGGCTATGGCCAACCCAACCCGGCGATCAGCCTCGATCCGCAACTGTTGTCGCTCAGTGCACAGAACCGGCCATGGCCGGCCATGCGCGATGCTCGTGGGCAGGAGCTGCCTCGTCGGGCAAGCATCAACAGCTACGGTTTCGGCGGAGTCAACGCCCACTTGGTGGTGGAGGAGCCTGACGTCCAGCCGCGCCCCCCTGGCCTGGCTCATGGCCCGCAATTGATCCTGCTGTCGGCGCAGGATGGGCAACGCCTCAGGGAACAGGCCGCCTTGCTTGGGCAGGCCATCGAGCGCCAGCCGGAGCTGGACCTGGCCGACATCGCCTATACCTTGCAAGTGGGGCGCACCGCGATGGTTTGCCGCTGGGCCAGCCAGGTGCAAAGCATCAGCGTCTTGCGGCATCAGCTCGACGCCCTGGCCCGGGGGCTGGGCGATTCTCCGGTGCGGGTCGAGGAGGTGCCGCCAGGCAACCACGCCTCGCTCGACCAGGCCCTGGCGACGGCGGACCTCGGCGCCCTGGCCGCTGCCTGGTTGCAAGGGCGCAGCGTGCCTTGGCAGCAACTGCAGCGCCCACAGCCGCCACGGCGCGTCGGTCTGCCCGGCTATGCCTTCGCCCGGCAGCGCCATTGGCTGCCGCCGCGCCTGGCGGCGACCACGCGCCCCGCGGACCCTTGCCGGCAGCCGGGCCGGGACCTGCGCCAGATCCTCGCCCAGGTGCTGGGTTGCGACCCGCAGGCGCTGGCCGGGTGCGAGGCGCGCAGCCTGGCCAGCCTGGGGCTCGACTCGCTGGGGGCGGTGGGCCTCAAGGCCAGGCTCGAACAGCAGTTGCAGGTAGCGGTCCCCCTGGCCCAGCTCAGCCCGTACCTGAGCCTTGGCGAGGTCGAGGCTTACCTGGCGACGCTGGACCACGATGGCGAGCAAGGACTGCTGCCGGTGTTGCAGGCCGAGCCCGAAGCCGCCTGCCAGCCGTTTGCCCTCAACGATATCCAGCAATCGTTCTTGTCGGGGCGCATGCTCCTGGCCGAGGCCGAGCGGGTCGGTTGCCATATCTACCTGGAGTTCGACTGGCCGGAACTGGACGTCTACCGCCTGGAGCAGGCGTGGAACCGACTCCTGGCGCAGCATGACGCACTGCGTTTGAAAATGCTGGACGATGGCCGCCAGCAGGCCGGCCCGGCACTGCCATATCGCTTCAAGGTCCGCGACTTGCGCCGCAGTGCCAGCGCCGAGCGCGAACGCTCGCTGATGGCCTTGCGCGCATCGATGTCGCACCAGCTCTACCAGGTGGGCCAGGAGCGTTTGTTCACTATCGCGGTATCGCTGCTGGACCAGGGGACCAGCCGGGTCCACCTGAGCATCGACGAGTTGATCGTCGATGCCACCTCGCTCGAAGTGCTCTTGCAGCAATGGCTGCTGGTTTACCGGGAGCCCGCGGCCGTCCTGCCTGGGCAGGGTCTGACGTTCCGTGATTATCAATTGGCCCTGGACGCCTTCAAGGCATCGCCGCGCTACCAGCGGGACCTGCGGTACTGGGTTGACAAGCTGGCCCAACTGCCGGCGGGTCTGTACCTGCCCAAGGCGCCGGGGCCTGCCGGTCGTCATCGCCGTCGCCTGGTCCGAACCCTGGACCGCGAACGCTGGCGGCGCTTGAAGGAGCAGGGCGCGGCGCTGCAGGTTTCCGGCAGCGCGTTGCTGCTTGGGCTGTTCGGCCTGGTCCTGCAGCAAGCCAATGCCGGGCAGGGCTTTTCCCTGATATGCACCTGCTACGGACGGCTACCCCTGCATCCGGATATCGATAGCCTGGTGGGGCCACTGATCTCGACCCAGCTGTTTTCCTTTGCCGCGGCGCAAGGACAGGACCTGGCGCAATGGCTGCAACAAACGCAGCGCCAGTTGCTGGAGGACCTTGACCACGGCTGTGCGGGAAGCGTTGCCGCGCTGCGCGAGGCTCGGCGTGCCGAGGGCCAGGGGCCGCGATTCAACGGAGCGGAGGTGGTCTTCACCTCGATGCTCAACAATCCGGCGATCGGTGGAGCCCCGGGGTTTGCCGACGCCCAGCACTACTGCGTGACCCAGACCCCGCAGATCAACCTCGATCACCAGCTGCGCGAGCGTGCCGGGGTGCTGGAGTTCAGCTGGGATGTGGCCATCGATTGCTACCCCGAAGGAATGCTCGAGAAGTTGTGCGAGGATTACTGCCAACTGCTGGCCCGCCTGGCCGATACCGATGTCGGGTGGAAGGCATTGCCGGTGAGCGAACTGCTTGCCGTCGCGCCGTTTCAAGTGCTTCCAGCCGCAGCGTCCGGGCGCCCCTTCGCCTTGACCGATCAGCAGCAGGCCTATGCCTTCAATCGCACCTTGCACCCGGGCCAAGGCAACGCGCAGCTGTATTGCGCTCTGGCGATCGACGACCTTGACGTTGCGCGACTGGGCCGTGCCTGGCAGCAACTGGTGGCCCACCATCCGATGCTGCGTACGCGCGTCCTGGCCAATGGCACCCAGCAGGTGCTGGAGCCGGCGCCTTCGGCGCAACTGGAGCTGGAGCCGCACGGCCCGGGGGGCGACGCTCGACGCATCGCCGAACGGCTGCTGGGAAAAGTGACTGCGCTGGGCGACTGGCCCCATGCCTGGCTGCGGGTGAGCCCCCTGGACGGTGGTTGCCAGGGGGTGCACCTGGCGGTGGACTTGCTGCTTATCGACCTGCCCAGCCGCAACCTGCTGCTGCGCCAGTTGCTCCAGCTCTACCACGGCCAGCCTCTGGCGCCGTTGAACATCGATTTTGCCGGGTACGTCGTGGCGCTCGAAGGCTACAAGCGCACGCCGGCGGCAGGACCGGCCTTGGCCTACTGGCAGGAGAAGTTCCGCCACCTGCCGTCCGGGCCGCCGCTCGACGATGGCGGCGCCGGCAGTGTCGCGTACCTGGAGTACGAACACTGCCTGGCCTGCTGGCCAGCCCTGCGCACGCGTATCCACCGGGCAGGGATCTCGGCCGATGCCTTGTTGATCGCCGTCTATGCCCGAAGCATCGCCAGGCACGGTTGGCCCGCGCCATTCACCCTGGTGGCCCCGGGCTGGCAGAGACCGGCGGCGCACCCGCAGGTGGACGCCCTGGTGGGTGACTTCACCACATTGAGCTGGGTCGACTTTGACGATCGCCCGGCGACGCTGCTTGAGGAGGCCCGGCGTTGCGAGCGGATCTTCGCCGAGGATCGCCGGCATGCCTGCGTCAGTGGCTTGCAGGCCCTGCGCAAGATGGCGACGAATCGCCAGTCGGCGCGCAAGCTGGAGTTCCCGGTGGTGTTTACCCGGCTGGATCCGCAAGGTCCCCTCGGACTCCCCGAAGGGGCGACCCTGGTGAAGAGCGCCAGCCGCACCCATGGGGTGGCGCTGGACAACCTTAGCAGCGAGTTGCCGCAAGGCTTGCTGATCCATTGGGACCTGGCGCCCGGGCGCCTGGATCCTGCACGGGTGACGGCGATGTTCGCCGACTACTGTCGCCTGCTGGAGCGCCTGGCTGGCGATGACCAGGCCTGGTACGAGCCAGGTTGAGCCCGCGCTAGGCTGTTGGCGGTGCGAGCTGCGTTGGCTACCGTAATCTTCGCATGAAGAGCTGGGCCGAGCTGGCGAACCCGGGGCCGCCGCCCACTGGCAGGCACCGCTAGCGGGCGCCGTGTCGGCCCAGCACCTGCTCCAGTCCCCGGCGGTAGGTAGTGACCTGGAACTCGGGGAAGCGCTGCTTGAATTTCGACGAATCGAACAGGTTGTCGTATTCGTAGCGCGGCAGCAGTTCGCGCAGCTCGCGGACTTGGCTGGAAACCAGGCCGGCGGCCAGCAGGGTCCACTTGCCCAGAACCTTGTAGGAGGGCGCCTGGCCCAGCACTTGCGCGGCCAGGCCAACCAGTTCCTTGTAGGTCAGGCGCTGATCGTCGCAGGGCAGGTGCCAGGTCTGCCCATAGGCATCCGCGGTATTGCCGAGCAGCCCCAGGGCGCGGCTGGCGTCGGGGGTCCAGATCAGCGTGCGCCTGGTGTCGTCGCGCACCGGCACCCGCGGCGTCTTGCCCGCCTTGAGGTTATCCAGCACCAGGCTGTTGGTGATGCTCTGGGTCTTGCCGGGGCCATAGAACTCCGGCGCCCGGCCGATCAGCACCGGAATGTCGCCGCTGGCCATTTCCTGCAGCACCATGGAGGCCATGGCCGCCCGCACCTGGCCCTTGCGGCCGACGGGCTGGAAGGGGGCGTCCTCGGTGAGCAGTTGGTCGTTCTGCGGGTACATGTAGGTGTTGTCGAAATAGACGAACTTGGCATTCGCCGCGCGCGTCGCTTGGAGGGCATTTTTCAGCATCAGTGGGAATTGCTGCTCCCACAGGCGAGTGTCCGGCGGCAGGCCGGCGGTGAAATACACGATGCTGCTGCCCTTGATGGCCTTGGCGGCCTGGTCGGCATCCAGCAGGTCGGCTGGTAGCAAGGTGTCGGACGGATTGACCTTGGCCGGGTTGCGACTGACCAGCCGCAGCTCATCGGTATGGCTGCTGGACAGTTCTCGCGCCAGCTCCACGGCGATCTGCCCACTGGCTCCCAATATGGTTTGCATGCTGTGTCCTTGAGTCGTTGAAGAAGTCGCGGGCCAACCTCGTCTGGCCCATTGAGCTTAGCGAATCCGCATTCGCTTGCCGGCCCGGGGGCTTGGCCGAGGTCGACAGGCGAATCGAAAGGCCATGGTTGCGCGGCCACGGGGCAACCTTAAGTTTAAAGTTATCTTTAAGGTCAAGCGATTATCCGGCGCTGAAAACTGCCGCCGCCGCCCCCCCGGTACCCGCTGCCGTACCGGCCAGCAAAGGCCCGGAAATCCGGGGCATGGTCAGGTGCGACAAGCCGGCTGTCGGAGTTCGGGCGCCGAGCGCAGGCGCAGGTCCTGGAATGTCTGTTCATCGGATTTCGACAGTCGCAATTGGCGCTATCCAATGAGCTGACTAGGCTTTTTTCTACTTCTGGTGCCTGCCCACGCACAGGCCCCACCGCTCGAACCTGGCGTCGACCAGCGACGCTGGAACCGCGACTGCTTTGCGTGCGGGAAAGGCAATTCTTGTCAGGAGAACAAGACATGAACTCTACCAGGGACGGTGCGTATCACATCTTTGGCGTCTGCCATGAACCTGACAGCCGCTTGCTCGTCGACTACGCGGTCGACGACCCCGGCGCATGCGAACCCCGACTCCTGGATTTCATCCGTTGCTCCAGCGACCCCGCACTGGCCCGTTGGCCGGCCCGGACGCAACTGGCCAGTGGCGATGTCTTTGAAATCGAATGCGTGCAGGACGTGAATGCGGCGCAGGAGGCGGTGGAGTTCTGGCGTGCATATTTCCGCATGCTCGGCATGACCGTCTTCGAGGCCCATCACCTGGTGGACCGGACCGGCGACTGACCCGCCCGGGGAGTGCCGTGCGCTCGCGCGTCGAGCATTCCCGTTCCTGAGCACACCTCAAGACCTGCCCTGTACCGGGGCCAATGCCCTCACGTTCCTGCATGAACCCCATGCCGCCAAGGCGCTGGCCACCAGCTGCTGCGGATACCGCTGGAGGTATGTCGTGACCGATCTGCTCAATCGCCTCGCCGATGGTTGGCTAGCGCTGCCGGTGCTCGAGGCTCTTGACCAACATGGTGTACTGCGCGCCCTGGAAGGCGCGCCCGCAGGCATCAGCGCCCGCAGCCTGGCCCAGGCCTGCGCTGCCAACGAGGGCCAGTTGCGGGTGGCCTTGCGTTTGTTGCTGGAACTGGGATGCCTGGTGCAATTGGCCAACGATCACTACGGGTTGATGCCAGGGATGAGCATCCGCATCCCGGCCGACGCTGGTGCGCTGATTCGCTTGTCGCTGCCGCAGTTGCTGGGCGAGCCCACCGGCCACGAGCTGCGCTCCTGGCTCGAGCGTTCCGCTGGTGGCTGGGAAAATGCTCCCGAGCCGATGGCGACCTACCTGGACGGGGCGCTGCTGGCACCGTTGCTGATAGCGCTGGAACAGGCGGGCGGCGCGCAAGTCCTGCAAGAGCAGGGAGCTAGCACCAGAGGGTCGGCTACAGGGCTGTCCAGTGCGGTGCTGGAAGCGCTGCGCAGGCACTTCGAGCAACGTACCTGGGGATTTTGGCAAGGCCGCGTTTTTTGCCTGAACGACGCCGGCCGTGCACTGCTGAAGGGCACTGAGCGGTTACGCGCGAGCCTGGCCTGGCAACCGCTGCCGGGCCGATTGCAGGCACTGCTGTTCGGCGATGCCAGCTCGATCCAGGAACCCAGGGAGGAAGATGCAGGTTCTTGGCCGGCCGAGTATCTCGCTGCGTTCGAGGCTGCCGTCGTCGCCCGATTCGACCAACAGCCGCTCGAGCAACAACCAGGTTATCTCGTCGAGGTGGGCTGCTCCGATGGGGCGTTGCTGCGTCGCCTATACCTGGCTATCGCCAATCACAGTCGGCGTGGCCAGCAGCTCGAGCGCTCCCCGCTGCTGCTGATCGGCGTAACGGCCAACAGCACCCAGCAGGCCCGGGGGCAACAAACCCTGGAAGGCCTGCCGCACCTGTTATTGACCGGGGACATCGGCGATCCCCAGGGATTGCTCGCCAGCCTGGTCGACAACGGTATCCGCGACCCGGAGAACATCCTCTATATCCATGCCTTCCAGGAACATCGGCGGGCCTGGCAGCCGCCAGTCTCGACCCGGGGCATCGAGGACCAGCGCCATGCGCGCCCAAGTAGTGTTCATGTGGATCGAAATGGCGCCTGCATCGAGCCGGCGGCAGCCTTGCAGGGCCTGGTCGAACACCTGGCCCGCTGGCAGGAACTCACCACGCACCACGGCCTGATACTGCTGGCCGCCCATTGCCTGCACCCTGACAGCGCCCGGCAGCATGCCCGGCGCAGCGGGGCGGTGCATCTGGACGCCAGCCACGGTTTTGCCGGGCACCAGCTGTTCGAGGCGCCGGTATTCCTGATGGCCGCGGCGCAAGCCGGCTTGTTTCCGGATCGGGCCGTCGCCCAGGGCTTGCCCCGTGGCGAGCCGTTCACCCAAGCCAGCCTGAATCGGCTGTTGCCACGGCGTTACCGCATCCGCCACCCACTACCCAGGGACTTGCCACGGCTGCGAGAACTGGAGCTGGCCTGCTGGCCCAGCGGGCTAGGGGCTACCGAAGCGGTGTTGCAGCGCCGGTTGGCGCTCTACCCCCAGGGCCAGTTGGTGCTCGAGTACCAGGGTCAGCTAGTGGCGGCGATTTATTCCCAGCGCTTGGCGGCGGTCGACCAGCTACGCCACAGCGATTGCTTCCAGGTCGAGGACTTGCATGATCCGGCCGGTCCCGTCGCGCAGCTGCTGGGCATTTGCGTGCATCCGGAACACCAGGGCGAGGGGCTCGCCGATGAGCTGATCGATTTCACA
>NZ_JBJJLO010000052.1:0-39573 GCF_046230915.1 Pseudomonas sp. KCJK8993 | reverse complement strand
CCGGTGGGCCAGGGGCCTACGGCCTGGCTGCGGGAAAACGGTCGCTACCTGACCCCCACCGGCGCCGGCGACATGCTGTATGCCCTGGCCATGACCTGGCGCAACTGGTTGTCGCTGCACGCCATGCTCGGCCTGCCGATCGTGCTGGTGCTCAGCTTGCTCAGCCTGTTCCAGGTGCTGAGCCAAAGCAGCCTCTTGCTCTGGCCGCTGATGGCCGCCCTGCTCTTCGCCCTGCCCTGCGCCGTGGCTTATTGGCTGGTGATTCCCCGGGGCGACCTGGACCAGCCGCCGCGCCTGGACAACGCGGCCTACCGCAGCCTGCTGGCGCTGGTCGCCGGCCTGTGGCTGGCTGGCGGCCTGGCCGATAACGTAGCCCAGTGGCATGGCGTGGGCGTCCTGGCCCTGGCCGCCGCCCTGGTGGGCAGCAATGCACTGCTGATCACCCGCCAACTGGTGCGCAACCTGGCCAACAACCGCGATGCGGGCAAGGACAGTACCTGCCAGAACTGCGTGCGCAATTACCGGGTGCAGGTCACCCGGGCCTTGGGCCGGGCCATGGCCGCGGTGGCGTTGCTGGTGTTCCTCGCCCTGCTGGTGAGCGGCGCCGAGCTGCTGTATGGCTACTTGCAGACCTACCGGACCCTGGGCGCCCAGGCCTTGCTGGTGCTGGTGATGTGGCTGGTGCGGCGGCTGGTGCTGCTCAAGGACGAGAAACCGTTGCCGGGCTGGATGCGCAAGCTGCCGCTGGATGTATTGGCGCTGATCGCCGGTGGCCTGCTGCTGGCCCTGCTGTGCCTGGGCTGGGCCTTGCTGGTGCAGTGGGTGGCCCACGACGGTGGCAGGGTGGCCTACGACGCGGCGGCGGCCTGGCGCCTGCTGGGATTGAGCCTGCTGGCGGCGCTGCTGGTGTGCGTCAGCGGCCGCTTCATCGGTTTTCTCAATACCTCGTCGCTACAGGCCTTCTATAGCGCCCGGCTGACCCGGGCCTACCTCGGCGCCTCCAATGGCCGGCGCTTCAACGGCCCGGCGCAGCAGCGCCGGACCTACCTGAGCGTGGCCGAACCGATGTCCAGCGACGACCTGTCGTTGCAGCAGTACTACGCCACCCCCAGTGCCGGACCGGTGCACCTGATCAACGTCACCATGAACCTGACGGTGGACCCCGCCGAACAGCTGGTGCAGCGCGATCGCAAGGGCCAGCCGCTGTGCATCGCCCCGAACTGGGCGCCGGCCCTGGACGGTAGCTGCGCCCCCTGCGACGGCCCGGCCGAAGGCTACACCCTGGACGGCAAGCCCTACCGCCGCGACCTGCAACAGGCCCCGGCCTCGGAGATCATGCTGCCCTTGAGCCTGGGCGGATGGATCGGCGTGTCCGGCGCCGCCTTCAGTACCGGCCTGGGGCGAGCCACCAGCCTGGGCATGTCGCTGGTACTGGGCCTGGCCAACGTGCGCCTGGGCATCTGGTGGCCCAGCCGCTTCCTCGACCCCGGCCAACAGCACTGGGTGCGCCAGGACCTCAAGCCCTGGACCTACTTCAGCACCCAGGCCTACCTGTTCTACGAACTGACGGCGCGTTTCCACGGGCATCGCCGCGACTACCAATACCTGTCCGACGGCGGGCACTTCGAGAACACCGCCACCTACGAGCTGCTGCGCCAGGGGCGCCAGATGCGGCTGATCGTGACCTGCGACAGCGGCTGCGATCCGGACTACCGCTTCGATGACCTGGCCAACCTGGTGCGCCTGGCGCGTATCGACCAGGCCCTGGAGATCCGCGAGGACCCGGGCGTGCTCCAGCACCCGCTGCTCAAGACGGTGTTCGCCAGCCAGGAGCAGTTCCGCCAGCCACCGGACGCCGACAGCCGCCAGTGCGCGCTGCTGCTCAATGTGCATGCCCATGCGCCGGGTTGCGAGAGCGGTATCGCCGCCCAGCCCCATTGCCGGATCCTGGTGCTCAAGCCACGCCTGATCGCCGGGCTGGCCCCCGACGTGCGCAATTACGCCCGCAACAACCCGGGCTTTCCCAACCAGAGCACCGTGGACCAGTTCTTCGACCAAGCGCAGTTCGAGAGCTACCGGCAACTGGGCCTGGAGATCGGCCGGACGCTGTTCGGCCAGGAGGGACAAACCAACGACATAGCCGAGGCCCTGTGGCGCTATCTCGAGGGTGAAGCAGCGCTCTAGCTCAGCGTGGCTGGTACGCCTTGACCGCTTCCAGCCATTGCGCCTGAAGGCGCTCCTGCTGCGGGTCGATGCCCTGTTCGGCCAGCAGCGCCAGGTGCCGCTCCACCTCGCCGAGCATCTGCCCATGGGCACTGGAGTTGGCATCGAGCTGGTGCATCTGGCCCAGCCCCAGGTGATAGAAACGCAGCAGCTTGAGGGCCGCCGGGTCACGGGCGGCCACCCCGGCGGTGACCTGGTGCATGACGTTGGTCACCCGCATCAGGCTGCGCTTGAGGCGCCAGCCATAGACCGCCGCCGCCATCCACGGCTGGTGCCAGAACACACTGCGTACCAGGGCTGCGCAGACCAGCAGGCCAACGCCCACCCCGGTGGCGTTCCAGACCAGGTTGTCGCCGCCCCCCTGGCCGAACAGCGCCACCGCGGCGCTGGAAAACAGCATGGCCAGGGCAATGAACACCAGGGCGATGATCAGGGTGCTGCGCCGGGTCTGCCGACGGTAGAGCTCAGGGTCCTGGGGGGTGATGACGAACATGGGGCGATGGGCTCCACTGGCAAGGAAATGGGCGGGCATTATCACCGCTGGCGGCCACGGCGGTGACGAAAATCGCCGCACAGGACGGAAATCTCCCCACGGCTTGATCCAGGTCGGTATTCACCGCTATCGCTCCCGGGGCCGGCGAGGACGCAATGCGCGCCCCAGCCGCCGCCAGCCCAGCACCACGCCACTGACGCTGATCAGCAAGCCACCAGCACTGAACAGCAACATCCACAGGTCCCACAGGGGTCGCTTGCCCAGCAGCGGCAGCCAGTCCCAACTGTGCAGCAGGGCGAACAACCAGCGCGAGGCACGCCGTGGCTGGTCGAGCTGGCCCACCACGGCGCCGGTGTAGAGATCCAGGTGCAACCAGGTCCGGGCCGGATCGTCGAAGCGCACCCGCAGTACCGGCAGGCGCTGCTGCAGATGGCCGAGCATGCTCTGGGGCTCCCGGGCGTAGTAGTAGAAGTCATAGGCTTGCAGTTGCTCGACCTGCAGCGGTTGGCCAGGGCTGATGGCCTGGGCCGCCTGTTGCAGGGTGCGGGGCTCGAACCGCGGCAGCACCCGGTCCGCGGCCATGTCCAGGATCCGCGTGCGCCCGGCGCCGTCGTAGCCGATCACGTAGCCCTGGCCGGCAATCATCCGCCACTCCAGCTCCCGGGCCCGCAGGCCGTCGCCGGCAAAGCGCTCCAGGACCTGGCGCGCATCCAGGGGAAAGGCCGCGGCTTCGAGCGCCGCGCCCTGGTACGCCGCCAGCGACAGCGGTCGGGCACTGCTGAAGACCTTCCACGGGTTCATCGACATCAAGCCACTGAAGATCCAGGTAATGGCGAGCCCCCCGAACAGCAAGCCGCCCAGGTGATGCCAACGGGCAAAGCCCTGGTAGGGCGAGCGCGAGCCATTGCGATAGGTGCGGCCAAAGCGCCAGCGCATCAGCCCCACCACCAGGCCCAGGACCGCCATCAGCGTCGCCCCCAGGGACAGGTAGGTGACGATCGGCCCCCAGGCGTCATCGATGCCGATGCCGCGCAACGCATACAGCCAATGCAGCCAGGCACCGACCCAGTTCCAGGCCCGCTCGTTGGCGGTGGCATCGCGCACCACTTCGCCGGTGCTGCCGGAAACGTACAGCAGCCGGTCCTCGGCATCGGCCACCGCCACCCGATGCAGCGGCCGGTCGCCATCCAGGGCCCGGGACAGGCTCCAGGTGTCCTGCTCGACCACGCCACGCTCGCTTGCGGCCACTCCTGGGGCGAACTGGCGGGCCGCCGCCAGCGCCTGGGGCCCGTCGCTGGGGGACATGGGCCGGGCGCTGCGGGCATCCACCGCCAGCTTGCGCGCCCGGGGATATTCCAGGACATAACGCGGGGTTCCGGCCACCGTGAGCAAGCGCAGGCTGATCGGCGCTTGCCCGCTGTCGGCGGCCGCCAACACCCGCTCCAGGCTGGCGCCCTCCTGGTCCAGGACCAGCGGCGGCAGGTGAGCCAGGTGTTCGGCGGGGGTCAGCTTGGGATATCCGACATACAACATCACGGCCCCGGAGATGAACCACAGGGCCATGAACAGGCAGGCGACGATCCCCAGCCAGCGGTGCCAGAGGTACAGGTAACGCTTCATCACATCGATCTCGCAGCGACGCGGGGCCCCTCGGGCGCCCCGCCGGTTCAGGTCAGAAGCGCGTTTGCAGCGCCAGCTCGAAGGTCCGCGGCGCCCCCAGGTACAGCTGGGTCGGCGCGGTACTACGGGCGTACACCCGGTCGGTGAGGTTGCGTACCCGGGCGGTGACCCGGGTATCGGCATCGACCCGATAGCCGACGAAGGCGCCGAAGATCGCGTAGCCCGGGGCATAGCGGGTATTGGCCGCGTTGGCGTACATCGACGACACATAGCGGCTGTCGGCCCCCACCTGCCAGGACGGGTCCAGGTCGTAGGTCAACCACAGGTTGGCCACCTTCTCGGGAATGTTGGTGGGCCGGTTGCCCTTGCGCGATACCGGCCGGCCGCCGACGTTTTCATAGAACTCGTCGTACTGCGCATCGACATAGGCGAAGTTGCCCTCGGCCAGAAGCTTGGGCGTGACCCGCAGCGACGCCGCCAGCTCGACCCCGCGGGAAGACTGCTGGCCCACCGGCTGGCTGGTGCCGGGGTTGGCCGGGTCGGCGGTGGACAGGTTCTTGCGTTCGATGCGGTAGGCCGCCAGGGTGGCCGAGCCGCGCCCTTCGAGGAAGTCGAACTTGCTGCCGATTTCCCACTGGTTGCCGGTGCTCAGGTCGAAGTCGCGCACCTGGCCATAGCTGGCGGTGGTGAGGACCCCGGAGGGCGGATCGGCGGCAGTGCTGTATTGCACATAGACATTGGCCGTCGGGGTCAGCTCGTAGACCAGACCCAAGCGCCCGGTGGTAGGCCGGTACTTGCGCTGGAAGAACGCCGGGTTGGCCGCGTTGACGGCCCGGTAGTTGGTCACTTCCAGGTCGATCTGGTCATGGCGCAGGCCACTGAGCAAGGACAGGCGCTCGCTGAGTTGCAGGCGGTTTTCCAGGAACAGCGCCCAGGTGTCCACCTGGTTGCGCCGGTTCTTGTCGAAGCTGCGGCGCACTCCGGGCAATTTCCAGAAGCTGCCGGGCCCGAAGCGATCCGGATCGAGCTGGTCACCCGGGCCCGGCAGGGACAGCGGGTAGTTGCTCATGACGTTATGGCTGTAGTCGATGCCCGCCGACCATTGGCTGTCCAGGCCGAACACATTGCCCTGATGCAGCAGTTCGAAGCGATTGCCGTTGAGCTCCTGGGCATGGCGCTGGAGCAAGGTGCCGGAACGGACCACCCGGGAGTTGTCGGCGTTGTAGGCGTAGTTCTCGACGTTGCGGTATTCGCGATCGGCGTTGTAGTGGTACAGGGTGTTGCGCAGCGAGGTGGCATCGTCGAGCTGGTAGTCGATGATCGAGCGCAGCCAGCGCACCCGCTGCTCGTAGCGACCATCGTCGACGTTGTAGTTCTCGAAGCGCCGGCTGCGCTGCACGTGCATCTTGCCCTCCAGCGGCGCCAGGGCCGGGGTTCCCCAGTAGGGGCTGTCGACGCGCTCGTCCTGGTATTCGAAGGCCAGGGTGTGGGACAGCTGGTCGTTGATATCCGTCAGCAGGGAAAAGGCCAGGGTCCAGGCATCGCGCTGCTCGCGGTCGATGTAGCCGTTGCTGGTGCTGTGGTTGAAGTCCAGCCGCGCGTAGTGCCGGGGGCCCGGCCCGGCGTTGAGGGCGTGGTTGAAACCCAGGGACAGGGCGCGGCTGTCGTAGGAGCCGTAGCTGATCCGCCCTTCGTTGAACGACTCGCTGCGCGAGGCCAGCTTGGTGATGTAGTTGATGGAGCCGCCTACGGCCCCGGCGCCGTAGAGAAAACTCGAGGGCCCGCCCACCGCCTCGACCCGATCGTAGATCCAGCTGTCCACCGGCCGCGCGGCGATGGAGTCGTACTGCACGCTGATGCCATTGAACAACTGGGTGATTTGCGGCCCGGAGAAGCCGCGATAGGACACGAACCCCGGGATACCCGGCGACGAAGCGGCGTTCATGCCCGGCATGCCCAGCAATACATCCTGGGTCGTGGCAGCGCCGCGCTGCTCGATCTGCTGGCGCTCGACCACGCTGATCGACGCCGGGGTCTGCCTGGGAGTCAGGCCCAGGCGCGAACCGGTGGTGCCCTGGGTATCGAGTTGCAGGCCGAACTTCTTCTGTTCATCGGCGCTGATGCGCATCTGCGGCAGTTCCAGCGTGCCCTCGGCCAGGGCATTGAAAGACAGGGCGCAGCACAGCGCCGCGCAGCTTGGAGAGCGATACAGGTACTTCATAGTCTCGGACTCGGAAAGGACCATCGGATGTCGCCCGCCCGTGGCCACGCGAACGCACGCACGGCAACAGGCCTGGGACGGCAAGGAGGCGACCGCGACCGGTCGCCGGGGAGCCAGGTCAGCTCAGAGGGGGAGCCCGAGGGTTGAGGGGCGGCCAGCCATAGCGTGGCGGCGCCTTGTCATGCTGCGCGACCTTGGGTCGTTGCGGGCGCTGGCGGCGCAACAGCCAGGCCAGGCAGAACAGCAGCCCCAGGCCCAGGGTGACGGCCGAGCACAGCGGGCAGACCAGGGTATTGAGCCAGCCGGCACCCGCCTGGTCGCTGAAGTCGGTGTCCACCGCCGGGCCCTGGTTGCCCATGGCAGAACAGAACTGCCCGCCTACGCCATTGAGCTCCAGCCCCGCCACCTGGCCATGGCCCAGACCGCAGACGAACACGTTGAACAGCACGCAGAAATACAGCGTCCAGGCAACGTGGCGGCGATAGGGCGAGGTGCGAGTCATGGGGCGCAAGGTTAACAGCGGGCAACGCCGTGGAAAATCACCGTTACATTTTTCCTGAGCACGCCCCCAGCGCTTCGTGTAGCCGCTGCCCCAGGCTGCGCACGGCTCGGCACGAGCCGCCGGGGCTTACGCGTTCAACCTGAAATACCGCGCTGGCGGGCGCTCATTCGCGGTCCAGGGATTTTACCGCCAGGATGCTGCCCGGCATCGAGTACAGCGCCCGCTCGGTGGTGCTGCCGATCAGCCGGCCGAAACCGCTGCGGTGCACGGTGCCCATGACCACGGTGTCCACCAGGTATTCATCGACGAACTGGGCGATGCCCGGGACCGGTGGCCCCATGATGAAGTGGCGGAACTCCTGGGGTACGTTGTGCGCATCCCCCAGGCGCTCGAACTCCTGGTGCAGGGAATCGCGCAACTCGTCCAGGCAATTGACGCTCCAGGCGGTGGAAGCCACCGGCGCCACGCCGTCGAGCATTGGCATCAGGTCGTAGGCATACAGCAGGTGCAACTGCGCGTCGCACTGCAAGGCCAGCGCATTGGCGGTGCGGATGATCTGGGCATTGAGGCCGCTGATCTGGGTATCGGACTGGGCCGGGTCCACCGCCGCGACGATCCGCCGTGGCAGGTTGTTCGGCGCATCGTTGACCAGGTGCACCGGCACCGGGGCGTCGCGCAGCAGGTGGCAGTCCAGTGGTGTGACGAAGACCCGCTTGAGCGCCGATTCCAGGGTCACGTCCTTGATCAGCAGGTCAGGCTGGAACTCGGCGATGCAGTCCAGCATGTCCTTGAGCACCTGGGTGCTCCAGATCACCTGGGTGCTGACTTCCACCCCCTGCTCGCGCATCCATTGCGCCTCCACCTGTAGCCAGCGCTCATGGCGCTGCAGGTAAGCCTGGCGCTCGCTGTCCTCCAGGTGTTCTTCCCACAGGTAGGTACGCGCTGGCGGTTCGACGAACACCAGGGCATGCAGCTTGGCGCCACTGGCCCGGGCCAGGGCGGCGGCCCGGCGGGCGGCGGGAGACTGGTGCTGCTGGGGATCGGCGATCAGCAGCAGACGCTGGTACTGGCTCATGGTGCACCTCCTTGTTGGGCAGTGGCCTCGAGTGTCGAGCCTGGCAGCCACGAACGCCTTGATACGCATCAACGGCGCCAGCGCTTCTCCATCAAGACTAGCGGCGCAAGCCCGGCAAGCACAGCAACAGGGCCATTGCGCCGCACAGGCACAGGCTCGCCCCCAGGGCCTGGCCCCAGCCCACCAGCAGCAATCCGGCACCGATCAACAAGTAATAGAACAGGCCGAACAAGGCCCCGGCACTGCCCAGCCGGTCACTGTAGGCCACCAATGCCGAGCCGAGGATATTCGGGATCGCCAGGCCGAAACCCAGCACCACACCGCCCATGGGCAACACCAGCCACAGGCTGTGTTGCAAAGCCAGTACTCCCAGCCCCCCGGCCAGCACCGCCAGGGCCGCCAGCACCAGCAGCCGGGCACTCTGCCAACCGCGCCCGAGCAGCCAGCGATTGCACCAGGCGCCACAACCGGAGCCCAGGGCCAGCAACGCACCGCTGTAGCCGAACCATTGCTCGCCCTGGCCCAATTGGCGGAACAGGAAGGGACCGAGGCTGTAGTAGCTGAGCAACGCGATGTTGAACGCCGCCACCAGCAGCGCCGAGCGCCAGATACCAGGGTCGCGCAGCATCTGCCACAGGGTCCCGGCCAGGGGCGCCAGGGGCTGGGCCGGCGGCCGGGTTTCCGGCAGCGCCCGGGCACAACAGGCCAGCAGTATCAGGGCCAGTACCAACAGGGCCGCCAAAGCCCCGCGATACCCCAGGGCCTGGGTCAGGCCCGAACCGGCGAACAGGCCAATGGCCGGGCTGGCCGCCAGCACCATGCCGACCAGGGAGAACACCCGGGCCAGTTCACGCCCCTGGAACAGGTCCCGCAACAAGGTCTGGGTCACCACCGAGCCAGCTGCCACGCCCACGGCGGCCAGGGCCTGGCAGCACAAAAAGGCGGCGAAGGGGCTGGCCAGCAGCCCCAGGCACTGGGCCAGGGCATACAGGGCCAGGCCGCCCAGCAAGGCCGGGCGTCGGCCCCAGCGATCGCTCAGGCGGCCCCACAATACGACGCCCGGGGCAAATCCCAGGATGAATACCGAAAGGCTCTGGGCCGCCTGCTCCGGGGGCACGCCGAAGGCCTGGCCGACGTCGGCCAGGGCCGGGCTGTAGAGGGTCTGGGCGATCTGCGGGAACATCAGCAAGACCATGGCCAGGGGCAATAAGGTACGGGGATTCATCAGGGTGCTCGGCAAGAAAGACATGCCGGCGATTCTAGGCAGGCGACATTGGCGTATTATCGAAATCCTGCCAATAAACATCGGAAACCAGACAACCATGGCATGGCTCGAGCCCCAGGCCCGTTTCGACCCGGACGCCTTCACTGCCCCGGTGGTGGGCATTGCCGCGACCCTGGGCGATCACGACTCCGGCCTGCACCAGCACCAGCGCGGCCAGTTGCTGTACACCCGCCAGGGCTGCACGCGCATCACCCTGGCCGACCGCCTGTGCCTGCTGCCCCCCTCGCGAGCGGCATGGATACCCTGCGGCGTCCGCCATCGCGCCCAGATGCAGCAAAGCGTGGACTACCGCTCGCTGTACTTCTGCCGCGAACTGTCCCCGCGGCTGCCCGCGGAGGTGGCGGTGATCGAGGTCACCCCATTGCTGCACGCGGTGCTGGAGCCCATGGCCCAGGCCGCCTTCGATTGTGACTGGAGCCAGGGGCGCTATCCGCACCTGCTGGGCCTGTGTCTCGAGGAAATCGCTACGGCCGCGCGCCAGCCGCTGTCCTTGCCCCTGCCCCGGGACAAACGCCTGCAACCTCTGCTGGACGACCTGCAAAGCCTGCCACCGGAACTGCAGGTGCTAGCCACCCGGGTCGGTGCCAGCAGCCGGACCATCGGCCGCATTTTCCAGCGCGAGACTGGCCTGGGCTACCAGCAGTGGCGCCAGCAATGGCGGCTGATGCGCGCCATCGAATGGCTCGCCACCGGTCGCAGCATCAGCTATTGCGCCTTCGAGCTGGGCTTTGCCAGCGACAGCATCTTCATCGCCTTCTTCAAGGCCATGACCGGTACCACGCCCCGCGCCTATTTCAAATAAAGGGCTCTCATTCCTGGGGCAGTGTGCGAAACCGGACCGCCAGGCGATTCCAGCTATCGATGGCGCAGATCGCCATGCTCCCCCTGGTCGCGACCAATGCCCGGGGGCTTCGTGCAGCCGCTGCCGCAGGCTGCGCACGACCCGGCACGAGTCGCCGGACAGGCCGGGAGGACAGGCCTGCCGGTGCGCCTCAGGTGCGGCTACGCAGCCATTGCATGAAGCCCTTCTTCAATACCGGCTGGGGCTGGGCCTGGGTCAGGCTCCGGGCCATATGCCGACGGAAATCCAGCAGGTTCTTCATGGCTTCGTTGATATCGTGACGAGCATCCAGGCACGGCTTGAGGAACTCGTTGTCGATGCGGTACAGGCTGCAGAAGGTCTTGGCCGAGAACTGCGCCAGGGTGGCCTCCTCGGACACCACCCCAGCCTCGCCGATCACCTCGCCCGGCCCCATGCGCCCGGCCTCGAACGGCTGGCCTTCGCGCTGCATGGTCACCGACACCACCCCGGACTCGATGATGAACAGATGATCGCTGACCTCGCCGGCCGGCAGGATGACCTCGCCGGCACGGAAGGTCTGCAACTGCATGTTCTGGCTGAAGGTGTCCTTCTCCTCCTGGCGCAGGGTGGAAAAAATGCTCGAGGTGTCCAGCAGTGCCCGGGGCCGGGACAAGGCCAGTGGCTGGCTGGTTTCGGTACTGGACAACAACCTGATGCCACTGGCTTGCAGGTGACGGAACGCCAGGTCGAACAGCTGGTTACGCACTTCGCGCTTTTGCCCCATGCTGGCGACGAAACCGCTGATCTCGTACTCCGCGCCAGTGCTGCTGGTGCTTTTCATGGCGACGCTGGCAGCCGGGCTGGCCAACAGGAACCGGCAGCCCAGGGTCGCGCGCTCCAGGGCCTCGATGACCTTCTGCGGCCGGGCATGGGGGCTGACCTGCAGGCTCACCGCCACACCATGGACATCGCTGGGCCGGCTGAAGTTGGTGATCTTGGCCTTGGAGGCCAGGGAGTTGGGGATCACCACCATGCTGCCCTGGGAGGTCTGCAGCCGGGTGGCGCGCCAGTCGATGTCCAGCACCCGTCCCTCGGTGCCGTCGATGGCGATCCAGTCATCGATCTGGTAGGGCTTGGTGGTGTTGAGCACGATCCCGGAAAACAGGTCGCTGAGAGTGCTTTGCAACGCCAGGCCGACGATGATCGCCAAGGCCCCGGAGGTCGCCAGCACGCCCTTGACCGGCAGCTCCAGCACATAGGCCAGGGCGGCGATGATGGCGACCAGGAAGATCAGCGCGCCCATCAAGTCCTGCAGCAGCCGTCCGGTATGACCGACCTGCTGCATCATCAGGGTGCCCAGCAATACGGTCAGGGTCCGCGCGCCGAACAGCCACCAGCCGATCTCCAGGCCGGTGGCGGCCAGGTGCAGCGGTACATCGTCCGGCCAGGGCGCGGCCTGCAAAGGGTTCATGCCCTGGTTGAACAGCATCAGGCTGTAGAGGCAGAAGATCAGCACCCGTACCGCCAGTTTCCAGTACTCGCCACGGGCGCCTATCACCCGCCAGAGCACGATATCCAGGAACAGCAGAAACAGCGCGGCCAACAGCGGGTGGTTGGTGAACAGGGACAACATCGAGGCGCTCCGGCAAGACGAGGACGGCAAGATCGCACGAAAGGGCTTGCAGCAGGTATAGCCGCAAAAGCCGGGCATGGTGGGAAAGAGGCAAGCCGCCGGGATACGACGGCTTCAGAGGCCGATCAGGTGTAGCCGCTGCCGCACGGCTCGGCACGAGCCGCCCAACCTGCCTGCGCGATGAACCGGCTACCGCGCATTGGCGGCGGGGGCTGCCAGCCTCGCGGGCTCGGCAGCGGCTACCAGGACCGGCTTACTTGCCCTGGGTCAGGGTGTTGTAGCTGGTCATCAGGTTGCGGTAGTCGGGGATGTGGTTGGAGAACAAGGTGCCCAGGCCCTCGATGTCGTTGCGCCAGTCACGATGCAGCTCGCAGGCCAGGCCGAACCAAGTCATCAGTTGGGCGCCGGCGGCGGACATGCGGTTCCAGGCCGAGTCGCGGGTCAGTTCGTTGAAGGTGCCGGAAGCATCGGTGACCACGAATACCTCGAACCCCTCTTCCAGGGCCGAGAGTGCCGGGAAGGCCACGCAGACTTCGGTCACCACGCCGGCGATGATCAGTTGCTTCTTGCCGGTGGCCTTGACCGCCTTGACGAAATCTTCGTTGTCCCAGGCATTGATCTGGCCAGGACGGGCGATGTACGGCGCGTCGGGGAACAGCGTCTTCAACTCGGGCACCAGCGGACCATTGGGACCGGTCTCGAAACTGGTGGTCAGGATGGTCGGCAACTTGAAGTACTTGGCCAGGTCGCCCAGGGCCAGGACGTTGTTCTTGAAGCGGTCGGGGTCGATATCGCGCACCAGCGACAGCAAGCCGGCCTGGTGGTCTACCAGCAGAACGGCAGCGTTGTCCTTGTCCAGGCGTTTGTAAGCAGTAGTCATGATGAAGTCCTCGCTAATGATCGATGCCGGGCAATCCGGCCTGAGTGAAACCCGTGCCACACCCCCCGAAGGTGGCGGGCGCCGGGGTGTAGCGCGACGGGCAGAGCCTAGTTGCCCCTGGCCATCGCGCAAGCGCTGCCGATCAGTGATCGGCGGCGTCCATCTGGCCGAAGCGTCCCGATTGAAAATCGACGAAGGCCTGGTGAATCTCCTCTTCGCTGTTCATCACGAACGGGCCGTGGCCGACGATGGGTTCGTCGATGGGCTCGCCGCTGAGCAGCAGTACGATCGCGTCGCTGTCGGCCTCCAGGCCGAGCAGGTCGCCATCGCGCTCCAGCAATACCCACTGGCCTTCGCGCACCCGCTCCTGGCCATTGACCTGCAAGGTGCCGCGCAACACGACCAAGGCCGTGTTACGCCCGGCCTGCAGCGCCAGGTCCAGGGGCTTGCCGGCCGGCAGGCGCAGGTCCCAGACGTCGATTGCGGTGAAGGTCCGGGCCGGACCCTGGCGACCGGCGAACTGGCCGGCGATCAGGCGCAGGCTGCCGGCATTGCCCGGCAACGGGATCTGCGGGATATCGCTGGCCAGGAGGGTCTGGTAGCCGGGCGCCGCGAGCTTGTCCCGGGCCGGCAGGTTGACCCACAGCTGGACCATCTCCAGGTTGCCGCCACGGCGGGCGAAATCGGCGGAGTGAAACTCCTCGTGGAGGATCCCCGAGGCCGCGGTCATCCATTGCACGTCGCCTGGGCCGATCTTGCCGCCGCTGCCGGTGGAGTCGCGGTGTTCGACTTCACCGTCGTAGACAATGGTCACCGTCTCGAACCCGCGATGGGGATGCTGCCCAACCCCGCGCCGGGCGCTGGTGGGGCTGAACTGCGCCGGGCCGGCGTGGTCGAGCAACAGGAACGGACTGATGTGCTGGCCCATCTGGTCGTAGGAAAACAATGTGCGGACCGGAAAACCGTCGCCGACCCAATGGGGCCTGGGACTGGTGTAGATACCGATGATGTTTTTCATGTAGTCCTCCAGAACTTTCTGATGGACACACCTTAAGTCCCGCACCTTTGACCCGCTAGACTGCAAAAATCGCCCTTAGCGTTCTATTTGGAGAACGATCTTGGAAGATCTCAATACGCTCTATTACTTCACCCAGGTGGTGGAGCATCGCGGCTTCGCCGCCGCCGGAAGGGCCCTGGACATGCCCAAGTCCAAGCTCAGCCGGCGCATCGCCCAGTTGGAGGAACGCCTGGGCGTACGCCTGATCCAGCGTACCAGCCGGCACTGCTCGCTGACCGAGATCGGCCAGGAGTACTACCAGCGCTGCCTGGCCATGCGGGTCGAGGCCGAAGGCGCGGCGGAAGTCATCGAGCGCAATCGATCCGAACCCCAGGGGCTGGTACGGGTGGCTTGCCCCACCGCCCTGCTCAACTCCTGGGTCGGGCCGATGCTCACCCGCTTCATGCTCAAGTACCCGTTGGTGGAATTGTTCATCGAGAGCACCAACCGCCGGGTCGACCTGATCCACGAAGGGTTCGACATCGCCCTGCGGGTGCGCTTCCCGCCACTGGAAAGCACCGACCTGGTGATGAAGGTCCTGGGCAACAGCACCCAATGCCTGGTGGGGCACCCGGACTTTCTCCAACGGCTGTCGAGCCCACCCTCGCCGGCCGACCTCAGCGGCCTGCCGAGCCTGCACTGGGGCGCGGGACAGCGGGATTACCACTGGCAATTGCAGGGCCCGGACGAGGCCGAGGCCCTGATCCGCCATCACCCACGGCTGGTCACCGACGATTTGATCGCCCTGCGCCATGCCGTGCTGGCCGGGATCGGCATCGCCCATCTGCCCCGGGTGGTGGTGCGCGAGGACCTGGAGGCCGGACGCCTGCATGAACTGGTGCCCGGCTGGGCGCCG
This sequence comes from Pseudomonas sp. KCJK8993, assembly GCF_046230915.1. Classification (NCBI taxonomy): domain Bacteria; kingdom Pseudomonadati; phylum Pseudomonadota; class Gammaproteobacteria; order Pseudomonadales; family Pseudomonadaceae; genus Pseudomonas; species Pseudomonas sp. KCJK8993. The sequence goes on along the minus strand of NZ_JBJJLO010000052.1, from coordinate 24,926 downwards.
CGTTGCGGGATCGTCCATGCCATCTTCCCTTCGCGCCGCGGCCTGCTGCCATCGGTGCGCAGCCTGATCGATTTTCTCGGCGAGGAATTCAGCCACAGCGACATGGCATGAGCAAGACACGGCTGGAAACAGCCGTTCCATGGCGGAAATGCCCCTGTGCAGAAAAATATTTCAAACATAATATTTCTTCGAGACATCAGGATCCCACTCGAGGAAACGCCATGCAAAACCCATCACGCGACGCCCTGTTAGCCCAATGGCAAGCCCAGGAGCAGGCCATGCGCAGCCGCCTCGGCGGCCCTGGCAACCTGACCCTGGCCCAGGTCAGCGAGCTGACGCCACAAGAGTTCTTCGAGGGTATCGGTAACGGCGAACTTCCCTCGCCGCCCATCGGTCACCTGCTGGATTTCATCCCCGTAGAGTGTGGGGCAGCGGCTTGTTCGTGTTCCAGGGCACCCCGGATAACCGTCACTACAACCCGCTGGGCACCGTCCATGGTGGCTATGCCGCCACCTTGCTGGACTCCTGCATGGGTTGTGCGATCCACACCCGCCTGCAAAAGGGCCAGGGCTACACCACCCTGGACTTGCGCATCAGCTACGTGCGGGCCCTGACCGCAGAAAGCGGCCCGGTGCGGGCCGAAGGCAAGATCGTGCACCTGGGCCGCAGCACGGCACTGGCCGAGGGACGGATCTATGACGTGGATGGCCGGCTGTACGCCACCGGCAGCACCACCTGCATGATTATCCAGCCGCGCGGCTAGGCTGGGGAGAACCGGGCCCCCGGAGGGTCGATGGACAACATCAGTTGCCTGATCGTCTCGCGATCTGGCAACTGGGCGTGGATGATCCGGATACGTTGCCGTCGATGGCTGGAGATCGGAGGGAAATGCGCGCAGTCGTAGATAAGCACCTGGTGCAGATGGGGGTTGTCCTGGCAGAACGCCAGGAGATCGAAGCCGCTGCGGGCCGCCAGGTTGCCGTTGACAATCACCAGGTCGAAAGGATCGCGGGCATAGTCCACCAGCGTCAGCAGCTCCTCCAGTCGATGCACGGGAACCACCCGGTAGTAGTCCAGCTGGTTGAGGGCTCGCTCGATCTGCATTCGGTGAAAATGCTGATCGTCGGCGATCAGTATGCGCAGCGCTCTGTTGGACATCGTCTGGTTCCTGCTGGTCAATGGCGACCCGCGAATGCGGATCTGCTCCTCCTGAATCGGTGGAAGGCTGGAGGAAACGTCCGCAGGGGCTCCATCAGATTGTTCTGAAAGCCTTGCGATCAGCGACTCCGGGTTGACGTTGTGCAGGGCTTGCATGGCGAAGATCCTCTTGGCGACCAGCGGCACGCTAGCAACGGCAGGTGACAGCCAGCCCACCGTCCACTGAAGACCTGCCGCTGGCCCGTGCTGCCCGCTACTGCCAGCCGAAGCGCCGGATGTAGAAGCCCTTCACCGCCTGGGTCAGGGCCATGTAGGCCAGGAGGATCAGCGGCAGGAACAGGAAGTACAGCGGTGGCAAGGCCTGCAGCTTGAAGTAGTGGGCCAGCGGCCCCATCGGCAGGAAGATGCCCACGGCCATGATGATTCCGGTCATGACCATCAGCGGCGTGGCCGCCCGGCTTTGCAGGAACGGAATCTTCGGCGTGCGGATCATGTGCACGATCAGGGTCTGGGTCAGCAGCCCCACCACGAACCAGCCGGACTGGAACAACGTCTGGTGCTGCGCCGTGCTGGCGCCGAACACATGCCACATCAGGGCGAAGGTGGTGATATCGAAGATCGAGCTGATCGGCCCGAAGAACACCATGAAGCGCCCGACATCCGCCGGCTGCCAGCGTTGGGGCTTTTGCAGCATCTGGTCGTCGACGTTATCGAAGGGAATGGCGATCTGCGAGATGTCGTACAACAGGTTCTGCACCAGAAGATGCATGGGCAGCATCGGCAGGAACGGAATGAAGGCGCTGGCCACCAGCACCGAGAACACGTTGCCGAAGTTGGAACTGGCGGTCATCTTGATGTACTTGAGCATGTTGGCGAAGGTCCGGCGCCCTTCCAGCACGCCCTCCTCCAGCACCATCAGGCTCTTTTCCAGGAGGATGATGTCCGCCGCTTCCTTGGCGATATCCACCGCGCTATCCACCGAAATGCCGATGTCGGCGGTACGCAGCGCCGGCGCGTCGTTGATGCCGTCGCCCATGAACCCCACCACGTGGCCGTTGGCCTTGAGCAGGCGGACGATGCGCTCCTTGTGGGTCGGGGTCAGCTTGGCGAAGACATTGGTGGTTTCCACTGCCTTGGCCAGTTGCTCATCGCTCATGCGCTCGATGTCGTTGCCCATCAGCAGGCCCTGTTGCTCCAGGCCCACTTCACGGCAGATCTTGGCAGTCACCAGCTCGTTGTCGCCAGTCAGCACCTTGACCGCCACGCCGTGCTCGGCCAGGGCCTTGAGCGCCGGTGCGGTGCTGTCCTTGGGCGGATCGAGGAAGGCCACGTAGCCGATCAGGGTCAACTCACGCTCATCGGCCAGGCTGTAGGTGTCGCGTCCTTCGTGCATGGGCCGGGCCGCTACGGCCACCACCCGCAGGCCCTCTTCGTTGAGATCGGCAGTGACCCGGCGGATCCGCGCCAGCAGCTCCTCGCTCAAGACTTCCTCGGCCTCGCCATGGCGCACGCCGCGGCATACCGCCAGCACCTCTTCCACCGCCCCCTTGCAGATCAGCAGAGGCGGCTGGCCCTGCTCCGCCACCACCACCGACATCCGCCGGCGGGTGAAGTCGAAGGGGATCTCATCGCCCTTTCCAAACGCCGTGCCGACCGCCAGTTCCCGCTGGATCTCGACATGCTCGAGCACCGCCACGTCCAGCAGGTTCTTCAGCCCGGTCTGGTAGTAGCTGTTGAGGTAGGCCATCTCCAGCACGTCGTCGGACTCCTCGCCCCACACGTCCACGTGGCGCGCCAGGAAAATCTTGTCCTGGGTCAGGGTGCCGGTCTTGTCGGTGCACAGCACGTCCATGGCGCCGAAGTTCTGGATCGCATCCAGGCGCTTGACGATGACTTTCTTGCGCGACAGGAACACCGCGCCCTTGGCCAGGGTCGAGGTGACGATCATCGGCAGCATTTCCGGGGTCAGGCCCACGGCGATGGACAGGGCGAACAGCAGCGCCTCCATCCAATCGCCCTTGGTGAAGCCGTTGATGAACAACACCAGCGGCGCCATGACGAACATGAAGCGGATCAGCAGCCAGCTGACCTTGTTGACCCCGTTCTGGAACGAGGTCGGCGCGCGGTCGGTGGCGCTCACCCGCTGGGCCAGGGCGCCGAAGTAGGTGCTGTTGCCGGTGGTCAGGATCACCGCCGTGGCGGAACCGGAGACCACGTTGGTGCCCATGAACAGGATGTTGTCCAGGTCCAGGGGGTTACGGGTATCGGCGTCCTGCTGGCGCGGGAACTTCTCCACGGGCATGGATTCACCGGTCATCGCCGCCTGGCTGACGAACAGGTCCTTGGCACTGAGCACCCGGCAGTCGGCGGGAATCATGTCGCCGGCCGAGAGCACGATCAGGTCCCCCGGCACCAGCTGCTTGATGGGCAGCTCGATGCGCCGCGCGCTTGCGGCATCGACGGCTGCCGGCAAGCGCCCGGGCGTGGCCGGGGATGGCGAGTCCGGCCGCATCACGGTGGCGGTGTTGCTGACCATGGCCTTGAGGGCATCGGCGGCCTTGTTCGACTTGGCCTCCTGCCAGAAACGCAGCAGGGTCGAGAGCACCACCATGGAGAAAATCACCGTGGCCGCCTTCATGTCCTCGGTCAGCCAGGAGATCACCGCCAACAGGGTCAGCAGCAGATTGAAGGGGTTCTTGTAGCAGTGCCACAGGTGGGTCCACCAGGACAGCGCCTGCTCGTGCTCGACTTCATTGAGGCCGTGGCGCTCACGCAGGGCCTCGGCTTCCTCGGTACTCAAGCCATCGGTATGGCTGCCGAGCTGGTCCAGCAGATGCGTCGCGTCGCTGTTGGCCGCCGCGACCAGGGTTTGTGCCAGGGTGGGCGGGACATCGCGGCTGACGCTGGCGTCGCTGAAGCTTTCCAACAGTGCCAGGCGCCGGAAATGCCGGGCGAAATGCCGGGTCCGCAGGAAACCGGCGAAAAACTCTTTCAACAGGGTGAGCTTCATGATGATGACTCCTGCACGACCGGTGCATGGCACAAGAACGGCCGCGTTGAAACGAAACAGTCAGGGAGATGGAACAAGGCAGGATCGGGCTCACGCCCGAGGCAATCGCCCCATCAGGGATGGGCGATGTTGCTGGCGATGCTGACGCTGACGGGTGTATCCCATGGCTGTTCCCCTGGACGGACACGCTGGAAACGCCACAGGCAGGTACCGCCGGATCTGTCACAGGACGCGTCGAACGTCCACCCAGGACCGGCCCGCAGGTCCATGGAACCTGCGCGTCGAAATGGCCGCGACACGGCAGCAGCCGGATCGGGCATCGATCGGAGTCATCAAGAAGGGAAATCGGGGCGACCAGGATGGTCACGACCGGGATGCCGCCTCTCGCTGGATGGCGAGACAACGGCAGGAACCAAGGCTGCGCGTTATCTTGCCGGGACCGCGCCGGTTATCGAGACCGGCTGACTCCTGTCACTCGAACAAGTACCCACACTGGGCCTCCATTGATTGAAAACGCGCGCAGCTTACGCCGCACTTTTTGCAGAGTAAACCTGGGGAAAACCTTGCCAGGGGGAATTGAAAAATTCTTCAGCGCAGGTTCAGGAAGAAACAGGACATGAAGCTTTCATGACCGCGGCGGCCGCTACCGCAGGGCTGCGGCAGCGGCCGGTGCATCAGCTGGCGGTGGCCAGCAGCATGTCGCGAACCGAGCGGCTGTGACCGCGGGTCTTGCCATGCTCGTACAGCGAATCGGCGATCTCCTGGGCGCGGATCGGCAGCACCGACAGGAGGGTATCGCTCAAGCCGTGGCTGGCCTGGCTGAAGCCCTGCAGGTAGACACCGGCCTTGCAACGCTCGTCGGTGATCAGGCGGTAGTTGCGATCCACTTCGAAGTCACCCAGGTAGGCCTGCAGCGGCGCCAGGAGGTCGCGGTACAGGTTGCGCTCGTAGCCGGTGGCCAGGACCACGGCGTCGTAGTGGCGCACTTCACGTTCGCCGCTGGCGCCATGGCGCAGGATCAGTTCGATGCCCAGGTCGGTGGCGGTGGCCTTCTCGACGGTGGTCAGGGCACGGAACGCATGGCGCGGGACGCCGGAGACCTTCTGGCGGTAGAAGATCCCGTAGATGCGCTCGATCAGGTCGATATCCACCACCGAGTAGTTGGTGTTCTGGTACTCGCTGACCAGGCGCTCGCGCTCGCTGTCGTTCTGCTGGAACACCAGGTCGGTGAAGGCCGGGGAGAACACTTCGTTGACGAACGGGCTGTCGTCGGCCGGCTTGAGGGCCGAGCCGCGCATGATGATGTCGGCCTGCACCGAGGGGAAGCTGTCGTTGAGGTCGATGAAGGCTTCCGCGGCGCTTTGCCCGCCACCGATGATGGCGATGTTCATCGGCTTGCCGTTGACGCAAGGCTGTTGGGCCATGCGCTCCAGGTACTGGGAATGGTGGAAGACCCGCGCATCGCCCTTGAGCCCCTTGAACAGCTCCGGAACCCGTGGCGTGCCGCCGGTGCTGACCACCACCGAGCGGGTGGTGCGTACCTGCTCGGCGCCCTGGGCGTCGCGGGAGATCACCCGCAGCGCCTCGACCTGCTGGTTGTGCAGCACAGGCTCGATGCCCAGCACTTCTTCGCCGTAGCGGCTGTGCGCCTGGAAATGCCCGGCCACCCAGCGCAGGTAGTCGTTGAACTCCATGCGGCACGGATAGAAGGTGCCCAGGTTGATGAAGTCCACCAGGCGCCCGTGGTGCTTGAGGTAATTGACGAAGGAATAGGGACTGGTGGGGTTGCGCAGGGTCACCAGGTCCTTGAGGAAGGAAATCTGCAGCTCGCTCTGGGTCACCAGGGTGTTGCCGTGCCAGCGATAGTCCGCTTGCTTGTCGAGGAACAGCGCGTCCAGCGGACCCTGTTCCTCGCCGCGCTCTTGCAGCGCAATGGCCAGCGCCAGGTTCGAGGGGCCGAAACCGATACCGATCAAATCGTGAACGTGGGCCGATGCAATTGCCTGTGTCATTTCCAGTGTCCTCTGGATAAACCGCCTCAACGCGGGGATAAAGTGTCACGGTGACCCGACTGGCCCGCGAAGGTCAGCAGATCGTCTGTTGAGTAGGGACGAGGACAGTGAAAAAAAATTTAACTAAATGAGACGCACTGCGCCTGGCCTATTGGGCCTCCCACTGGCGCAGGCGAACCCGGCAGTGCTTCATCGCATTGACGATGTGTTTTTCCACCAGGCTGCGGGAGATGCCCAATTGCTCGGCGATCTGTTGGTGGGACATGCCTTCGAGCTTGCGCAGCAGGAAACTCTCGCGACACAGGCGGGGCAGTTCCGCCAAGGCCCGCTGCAGCATGTCCAGGCGCTGGCCCTGGTCCAGGCTGGTTTGCGGCGATGGGTTGAAATAGCGCTCCTCGTTGTCCAGCACCTCCAGGGGCTCGGACTGGCGCAGGGCGTTGCGCCGATGGCCATCGATCACCAGGTTCAGCGCCGTGCGGTAGAGAAACGCCCGCGGCTGCTCGATGGGTATGTCGCTGGAACGCTCCAGCACCCGGACGTAAGCGTCGTGCACTACATCCTCGGCCACCTGGCGGTTACCCAGCTTGGCATGGAGGAAGCACATCAGCTCGCGATAGTAACTTTCCAACATGGCTCCCAACCGCCCCCATGACGGTTATTTCCTTGAGCAAGACCGACGCTAGCCGGTTGGCCCGGTGATTCAATGATGGCAGTTTTGACCCGGCGTAATTTATAGTAATTCTCATATAGATTTAAAGTACTCCAGGGTCGCAGTGGGTTTATTTCGCTGCCAGGGCAGCTGTAACTCCATATGTCGGCAGTTAAATTCGCCCTGCGGCCTCTCGTTTACCTGACAGCTCCCCGTCCCTGCCGCTCTCCCGGCAGCCAGCAGCCAACCTGCATCCTGTGCCGGCGCTGGACCGACGGGCCGATACCTCTGGCCGGAACCCTGCATGAAACGTCCTCGAAATACCCGACGCGCCCTGCTTGCCGCACTCTGTGCGGTCCCCATCCTCGCCATCGCCGCCTGGAAGTTCATTCCGTCGGGACGCGACCAGTTCAGCACCGTGCAAGTGCGCCGCGGCGATATCGAAAGCAGCGTCACGGCCCTGGGCACCTTGCAACCGCGTCGCTATGTGGATGTCGGCGCCCAAGCCTCCGGGCAGATCCGCAAGATCCATGTGGAAGCCGGCGACGCGGTCAAGGAAGGCCAGCTACTGGTGGAAATAGACCCCTCCACCCAGCAAGCCAAGCTGGATGCCAGCCGCTTCGCCATCGAGAACCTGCAGGCCCAGTTGCAAGAGCAGTACGCCCAGAACCAGCTGGCCCGGCAGAAGTACCAGCGCCAGCAGAACCTCGCCGCCGGCGGCGCCACCCGCGAAGAGGACGTACAAACCGCCCAGGCCGAGCTCAAGGCCACCCAGGCGCGGATCGACATGTACAAGGCGCAGATCCGCCAGGCCCAGGCCAAGTTGCGCAGCGACCAGGCCGAACTGGGCTATACCCGCATCTATGCGCCGATGTCCGGCACCGTGGTGGCGGTGGATGCCCGTGAAGGCCAGACTCTTAACGCCCAGCAACAGACCCCGCTGATCCTGCGGATCGCCAAGCTGTCGCCGATGACGGTCTGGGCCGAGGTGTCGGAGGCCGACATCGGCCACGTGAAGTCCGGCATGAGTGCCTACTTCACCACCCTGAGCGCCGGCGGCCGGCGCTGGACCAGCACCGTACGGCAGATCCTGCCGATCCCGCCCAAGCCGCTGAACGAGACCAGCCAGGGCGGCGGCAGCCCCAGCAGCACCAGCAAGAGCGGCAGCGGCCGGGTGGTGCTCTATACCGTGCTACTGGACGTGGACAACGCCGACAACGCACTGATGGCGGAGATGACCACCCAGGTGTTCTTCGTCGCCAGCTCGGTCAAGAACGTACTGACCGCCCCCATCGCCGCCCTGCAGGACGGCGCGGCGCCAGGCCAGCAGATCGCCCGGGTGGTGGCCGATAACGGCGCGGTCAGCGAGCGCCAGGTCCGGGTCGGCATCAGCGATCGCCTGCGAATCCAGATCCTCGACGGCTTGAGCGAGGGCGAGCACCTGCTGATCGGTCCCGCCAACGGCAACGGAGGCTGAATGCAAACGCCCCTGATCGACCTGCGCAACATCCGCAAATCCTATGGCGGCGGCGACAGCCCACAGGTCGATGTCCTGCGCGGCATCGATCTGTCGATCCATGCCGGGGAATTCGTGGCCATCGTCGGCGCCTCAGGCTCCGGCAAGTCGACCCTGATGAACATCCTCGGCTGCCTGGATCGACCCACCTCCGGCGAGTACCTGTTCGCCGGTGAGAACGTCGCCCACCTCGACAGCGATGAGCTGGCCTGGCTGCGCCGGGAAGCCTTCGGTTTCGTGTTCCAGGGCTACCACCTGATCCCCTCGGGCTCGGCCCAGGAAAACGTCGAGATGCCGGCCATCTATGCCGGCACCCCGGCCGCCGAACGTCATGCACGCGCCGCCGCCCTGCTGGAGCGCCTGGGCCTGGGCAGCCGTACCGGCAACCGCCCGCACCAGTTGTCCGGCGGCCAGCAGCAGCGGGTGGCCATCGCCCGCGCGCTGATGAACGGCGGCCATATCATCCTGGCCGACGAGCCCACCGGCGCCCTGGACAGCCACAGCGGCGCCGAGGTCATGGCCCTGCTGGACGAACTGGCCAGCCAGGGCCATGTGGTGATCCTCATCACCCACGACCGTGAAGTAGCAACCCGGGCCAAGCGCATCATCGAGATCCGCGACGGCGAGATCATCAGCGACACCGCCGATACCGACCCTAGCGTGCAGGCCAGCGCCAACGCCGGCGCCCTGCAGGCCGTGGACCTGCGCCAGCGCCTGGCCCACGGCAGCGAACCCACCGGCGCCTGGAAAGGCGAGCTGGTGGAGGCGGTGCAGGCCGCCTGGCGAGTGATGTGGATCAACCGCTTCCGCACCGCCCTGACCCTGCTGGGGATCATCATCGGCGTGGCCTCGGTGGTGGTGATGCTGGCCGTGGGCGAAGGCAGCAAGCGCCAGGTGATGGCACAGATGGGCGCCTTTGGCTCCAACATCATCTACCTCAGCGGCTACTCGCCAAACCCGCGGACACCCGCCGGGATCATTACCCTGGACGATGTCGCCGCCGTAGGCGCCCTGCCCCAGGTCACACGCATCATGCCGGTCAATGGTTCAAAGGCCGGCGTGCGCTTCGGCAACCGTGACTACATGGCCTATGTAGGCGGCAACGACACCAACTTTCCGCATATCTTCAACTGGCCGGTGGCCGAAGGCAGTTACTTCAGCGACGCCGACGAGCATGCGGCCTCCGCCGTGGCCGTGATCGGCCACAAGGTGCGGGAAAAACTCTTGCAGAACGTCGCCAACCCCATCGGTCAATACATCCTGATCGAGAACATACCCTTCCAGGTAGTGGGCGTATTGGTGGGCAAGGGCGCCAGCTCGGGAGATAGCGACAGCGACGACCGCATCGCCGTGCCCTACTCCGCCGCCAGCACCCGGCTGTTCGGCAGCCGCAACCCGGAATACGTCGCCATTGCCGCTGCCGACGCCAGCAAGGTCAAGGAAACCGAACAAGCCATCGACCAACTGATGCTGCGCCTGCACAACGGCAAGCGCGACTACGAACTGACCAACAACGCCGCGATGATCCAGGCCGAGGCCCGGACCCAGAACACCTTGTCGCTGATGCTCGGCGCCATTGCCGCCATCTCCCTGTTGGTCGGTGGCATCGGCGTGATGAACATCATGCTCATGACCGTGCGCGAACGCACCCGCGAAATCGGCATCCGCATGGCCACCGGCGCCCGCCAGCGGGACATCCTGCGCCAGTTCCTCACCGAGGCAGTGATGCTCTCGGTAGTCGGCGGCCTGACCGGCATCGGCGTCGCGCTGATCATCGGCGGCGTGCTGATCCTCAGCGAAGTGGCGGTCGCGTTTTCCCTGGCCGCGGTCCTCGGCGCCTTCGCCTGCGCCCTGGTCACCGGCGTCGTCTTCGGCTTCATGCCGGCCCGCAAAGCTGCCCGGCTCGACCCGGTCACGGCCCTTACCAGTGAATGATCGATCGATGAAGACCACCCTGACCCTGATGGCCGCCAGCGTCTTGCTGGCGGCCTGCAGCAGCTCCACCCCACACCCGGATAGCGGCCTGCAAGCGCCAACGGCCTGGCACACCCCCAACAACCGCGAAGGCCAGCAACAGGACCCACGCTGGTGGGCCCGCTTCGGCAGCCCGGAACTGGACCGCCTGATCGCCGAAGCGCGAACCGGCAGCCATGACCTGGCAGCGGCGATGGCCCGGGTTCGCCAGGCCCAGGCCAGCGCCATCGTGGCCGGCGCCCCGCTCCTGCCCTCGGTCGAAGGCAGTTTCAATGCCAGCCGGCAAAAGCGCATGGGCGGCAAAGGCAGCAATCAGCAGGACGGCAGCAACAGCGATAGGACCGCGAATGCGTTCGATGCTGGACTCAGCGCCACCTACGAAGTCGACTTCTGGGGGGGCAGGCGCGCTGCACGCGATAGCGCCCTGCTCGGCGCCCAGGCCAGCGAATTCGACCGCGCCACCGTGGAGCTGACCCTGCTCAGCGGCGTGGCCAACAACTACGCCCAGCTACTGGCGCTACGGGAACAGGGCCGGATCGCCGAACTCAACCTGGCCAACGCCCAGCGCGTCCTGCGCCTGGTCCAGACGCGCTACGACTCAGGCTCGGCCACGGCCCTTGAACTGGCGCAGCAAAAGAGCCTGGTGGCGAACCAGCAACGCCAGGTACCGCTGGTGCGGCAGCAGGCCGAAGAAGCCCTGATCACCCTCGCCACCTTGCTCGGCCGGCCAGTGCAGAGCCTGGCCCTGAACGAACGACCTTTCGCCGAGCTGACCTGGCCGGACATCGATGCCGGAGTCCCCAGCGAGCTGCTGGCCCGCCGCCCGGATATCGCCAGCGCCGAAGTCCGGCTCGCGGCAGCCCAGGCCGATGTCCGCGTGGCCCGGGCCGCCATGCTGCCCACCGTGACCCTGACGGCCAAGCTGGGCTCGAACGCCGACAAGTTCGACGACGTCCTGCGCAACCCCTTCTACAACCTGGCTTCCGGCCTGATGGCACCGATCTTCAATGCCGGGCGCCTGAGCGCAGAGCGCGACCGGGCCACGGCGCGCCAGGAGGAGCTGCTGGAGACCTATCGCGGGGCGATCATCAACGGCTTCGCCGATGTGGAAAAAGCCCTCAACAGCATTCGTGGCCTGGACCAGCAACGGCAATGGCAGAGCGAGGAGCTGGAGCAGGCGCAACGGGCGTTCGATATCGCCCAGAGTCGCTACCAGGCCGGAGCCGAGGACCTGCTGTCGGTCCTGGACACCCAGCGCACCCTCTACGCCGCACAGGACCAGAATGTGCAACTGCGCCTGTCGCGACTGCAATCGAGCGTCGCGCTGTACAAGGCACTGGGAGGCGGCTGGCAGGTATCCACGGCACCGACGCGCTAGGCCTGCGGCAAGTCCCTGGACGGCTGGCCAAGCCTTGCGCATGGCCAGCCACGAGGACAGCCCGTCGGTTGTTCGCCTGGAACCGTGTCGCACCAGGCTCCTGCGCCCCACTGGCCGTCCGGCATGAGCACTTTGCAGATCGCAACCTGGCACAAGCCGTTGCGCAGCGGGTCCAGCCGGCCCCGCGCTCGTGCTGAACGATATCCACCAGGCCGTGACCTTCGCGAAACCCAACCCGCAGGCGATCGCATCGCTGAACACCCACCTGCACCGCCACGCAATCGCCAAGCTCCTGGCTGACGCTTGAATACCCGGAACCGAGGCTGCTCGCGCCGCTAGAACAGCCGTTCCTTGACCTTCAAGTGTCGTGCATACCAGGGGCGGCGCGGCACCTTGCGGAACAGGTCGGCCAACTGCTTCTCATCATCGATAAAAGTGATGCGCAGGGCCAGCTTCATGGTTTCCGGGTCCATTTCCACACTCTTGCCCACCTGCAATCCCGGCGTGGTACTGCAACCATGGGTCACCGGCCCCAGCCATGGATCGCCTACCTCGACCCAACGCCCAGGCGCGAACCAGGGCACGCCGTTGACCTCCATGCGCTCGACCTCTCCGGGATGGAAGCGCTCGTGGGCACGGAACCAGTCCTCCAGGCGATCGTCGATCCAGCCATGGAAACGCCAGAACACCGGACTGACATGGGATGAGAAAGGGTCTCCCAGGAAGTCGTTTTCCGACTGGTACCAGCGCGGGGAGAAGTCCGCCGGATCGCGGGCCATGGGCACCGGTACGCCACTGGAAGGATCACGCGGCACCGACGCCCAGCGCATGTGCAACCAATCGTGCAGCCCCAGCTCGATCTCCGAGCCGAACTGGCCGAGGGTCAGCTTCGCCAGGTAGCGCGGGTCGCGATATTGCGACTCCCAGACTAGGAAGTTGCCCTGGTAGGTCTCGGTGGCCTTGATATCGCTGACCCACTGGCTGTACTCGTCATCGTCCTGGGCCAGCCAGCAGGGTGGCAGGGAACCACCATCATGATTGTCGAAGTAACGGGCGAAGCCCAGGCGATCGCGCAGCAACTCCGGCTGCGGCAGGGGAAAGTGCTGCCAGGACGGCAAGTCCTGCATGGAGCGCGCGGTACCGAGCATGTGTCGGTGCATGAAGAAGAAATCGATACCCGAACCATTGCGATCCTTCTTCGGGCCACGGGCATCACGCTCCTTGTCCCTGGGACCTGGTTGCCAGCCGATGCCGCGCAGGGCCTCGCGTTTTTCCTCGGACAATCGGTGCCACTTGTCCCGGGTGGCATGCCATAGCTGGTGGAACAGCCGATGCTGGGGGGATATCAGCCAGGTCATCAGGGTCGAGTTGAGTGCGATACGTTGCCGGGCTTCGGGAAACAGGTGCTTGGTGGCCACGAAGCGATTGTCCTGGGCAGCCAGCATCAGCGGCCGGTCCAATCGCTCGACCCGTCCACTGAGGGTGCCGCTGCCGGCGTTGCCGAAGTCAGCCCAGACCTCATCCAGGGTCATGCTGAACTCGTAGCTGGCAGCGCCATCCGGCGCATCGGAGCGAACCAGGCGCCAGTACATTTGCCCGGGTTGCGGACTGACCAGGTCGCCCACCACTTGGTAGCGCGGCTCGCCCGGGCCCCGCAGGCCCTCGGCGGTATCCAGGTAGCCGCGCAGCCCACGCCCGCGCTGGGCGACGTCGATGAACAGCTCCAGCCCCTGGGATGGCAGGCCTTCCAGGCCAGCGTCAGCGCCCTCGAAGCGAATGCTCCAGATACCTCGCAGTTGGTCCGCCAGGCGCTGCCCGGCGGTATCCGCCAGCTCCACCGACGCTTCGCCGGGGGTGATCGGAAACTCTTCTTCACGCGTCAACTCACGATGCACGTAAAGCGCCGCCGGCACCGCGGCGCCAGTCAGCGCCAAGCCAGCCATGAACCCTCGTCGAGAAATCGTCATTGCCCTACCTGTGTCAGCCATGAAGCAGGCTTTATCAAGCAAGGACGTTTGTTGCCGGGGGAAATTTACCGCTCGCGCCACCGCGCTAAATTTCCCCCGCCGCCGCTCGTTCCCCCCAGATAGCAAAGGCCCCTGTGCCTGCACCCTGACGGCGAACCCGACTGAGATGGCAATGACTAAACCACGTTCGAAGAAGGCTCTCTACATTGGCCTGCCACTGGCCCTGGCGATTGGCGCCGGCGCCGGTTTCCTGGCCTGGGACTATTGGTTCAGGGACAATCCCGGCTATCCGGCCAAGGTGATGAAACAGGCAGAGGAGCTGCAAGAACGGATTATTTCCTTCGACAGCCACGTGACCGTACCACTGGATTTCGGCAGTACCGGCAACGAGGCGGACAAGGATGGCTCCGGCCAGTTCGACCTGGCCAAGGCCGGGCGCGGGCGACTCTCGGGCGCCGCCCTGACGATCTTCGGCTGGCCGGAAATCTGGAACGGCCCGAACGCACCGCATCGCCCCACCGACGGTTTCGTCGACGCCGCGCGCAATGAGCAGGAGGCCCGCTACAAGATCCTCACCGGCATGGTCCGCGACTTCCCCAACCAGGTCGCCATCGCCTATACCCCGGATGATTTCCGCCGGCTGCACGGCGAAGGCAAGTTCGCGGTATTCCTCAGCATGCTCAACGCCTACCCCCTGGGCAGCGACCTCGACCGGCTGGACCAGTGGACCGCTCGCGGCATGCGCATGTTCGGCTTCAGCTACGTGGGCAACAACGCCTGGTCGGACTCCTCCCGGCCGCTGCCGTTCTTCAACGACACCCCGGACGCCCTCGGCGGCCTGTCCGACCTCGGCAAGCAGGCGGTGCACCGGCTCAACGACCTGGGGGTGATCATCGATGTCTCGCAAATGTCGACCAAGGCCCTGGAGCAGGTCAGCCAGCTGAGCCGCGCGCCCTTCGTCGCATCCCACTCCGCTCCCCGGGCCCTGGTGGACATCCCGCGCAACCTCAGCGACAGGGAAATGCAACTGATCAAGGACAGCGGCGGCGTGGTGCAGATCGTCGGTTTCGGCGCCTACATCCGCCCCCTGAGCCAGCCCACCCGGGACAAGCTCAATGCCCTGCGCGCGCGCTTCGACCTGCAGCCACTGACCGGCCTGGAGATGGCCCTGATGCCCGGCGATCCGATCATCACCGTCTGGCCCCCGCAACGCTTTGGCGAATATGCCAGCGCCCTGTACGGCATCCTCGAGGAAGAACCCAAGGCCACCCTCAAGGACTTCGGCGATGCCATCGACTACGCCGTGAAGAAGATCGGCATCGATCACGTCGGCATCAGCTCGGACTTCAACGACGGCGGCGGCCTGGACGGCTGGAAGGACGTCAGCGAGGGCCGCAACATCACCGCCGAACTGCTACAACGCGGGTACAGCGAGGCCGATATCGCCAAGCTCTGGGGCGGCAATTTCCTGCGGGTCTGGGACCAGGTGCAAAAGTCCGCCAAGCCCGTCGCCACCCGTTAAGCCCTTATCCGCCTAGAAGTGAATTGTCTTCATGACCGACCGTCGTAGTTTTCTCAAGCAGGCCGGGATCCTCGCCGTGGGCCTGCCCATGGCGGCAGGCGCCGCCGCCCAGCCTGCCCTGTCGAGCGCAACCAGAGCCGCTTCCTCGCAGCCCATCGCCTCCTGGCCCGAGCTGCGCCAGCTGTTCACCCAGGACCCGGACTACATCCACTTCTCCAACTTCCTGGTAACCACCCATCCCAGGCCGGTACAAGAGGCCATCGAGCGCTACCGCGCGCAGATCGACCGCAACCCGGGCCTGGCCATGGACTGGGACCTGCAGGAAACCTGGAAGCGCGAAGCCCAGGTACGCCTGTGGGCCGGCCGCTATCTGCAAGCCAAGCCCGAACAGATCGCCCTCACCGGCAGCACCAGCGAAGGCCTGGCGATGATCTACGGCGGCCTGCACGTACGCCCGGACCAGGAAATCCTGACCACGGTGCATGAGCACTACGCCACCGAATTCAGCCTGGACTTCCGGATGCGCAAGCAAGGCACCCAGGTCCGCAAGATCAAGCTGTTCGAGAACGCCAGCCAGGTTTCCAGCGCCGAAGTGCTGGACGCCATCAAGCGCGCCATCCGCCCCAATACCCGAGTACTGGGCATGACCTGGGTGCAGTCGGGCAGCGGCGTGAAACTGCCGATCGGCGCCATCGGCCAGCTGGTGGACGAACTCAACCGCGACCGCGACGAGAAGGACCGGATCATCTACGTGGTCGACGGCGTGCACGGTTTCGGCGTGGACAACCTGGACTTCCCACAGATGCACTGCGACTACTTCATCGCCGGCACCCACAAGTGGATGTTCGGCCCTCGCGGCACCGGAATCATCTGCGCCCGCTCGGAAAAACTCCAGGACCTGACCCCGACCATCCCGACCTTCTCCGAGGACCGCAACTTCGCCACCTCGATGACCCCGGGCGGCTACCACGCCTTCGAGCATCGCTGGGCCGTGGACGAAGCCTTCAAACTGCACTTGCAACTGGGCAAGGCCAAGGTCGAGACGCGCATCCACCAGCTCAACAGCGAGCTCAAGCAGCGCCTGCTGGCCCATTCCGCGATCGAGCTGGTCACCCCGCTGGACCCGAGCCTGTCGGCAGGCTTCACCTTCTTCCGGGTCAAGGGCCAGGACTGCGACCAGGTGGCGGCCTACCTGATGCACAACCGGGTCGTGGTCGACGCCGTGGACCGCGATGTCGGCCCGGTGGTGCGCACGGCTCCCGGCCTGCTCAACAACGAAGGTGAAATCGACCGCTTCATGGACCTGCTGGCCAAGCGGCTCTGAGCCGCTGCGCCTCCTCCCACCCTGATCGAGAACATTCATGAATCCAGACCAGAGTTCCTCCCGTACGCCGTTCAAGGCACTTGCTACCCTGGCGCTGGGCGCGCTGCTGGCCGGCTTCCTGCCGGGCAGCGCCCAAGCCGCCGAACCGCAACCGGGCAAAGTCTTCAAGGACTGCAAGGACTGCCCGGAAATGGTGGTGCTGCCAGCCGGTAAATTCGTCATGGGCACCCCGGACGACGAGGTCGGGCGCGAACCCGATGAAGGCCCGATGCACGAAGTGACCTTCGCCAAGCCCTTTGCCATGAGCCGCTTCCAGATCACCGCCGCGGAATGGGACAGCTACATCCGCCAGACCGGGGTCAAGATCCCCGATGGCGACACCCGCCCCGGGCGTGAATGCATCGCCAGCAAGCCGCGCTACCCCCAAGGGCCGCGCCAACCAGCGGTGTGCATGAACTTTGCCGAGGTACAGGCCTACGTGGCCTGGCTGTCGAAGAAGACCGGCCACCAATACCAGATGGTCAGCGAAGCCCAGCGCGAATATGCGGCGCGCGCCGGCTCCACCGGCCCCTTCCCCTTCCCGTTCGACGAAGGCAAGCCATACAGCATCGCCAAGCATGCCAATACCTACGGCCCGGCGGACGGCTACAGCTACACCTCGCCAGCGGGCAGCTACCCGCCCAACGCCTTCGGCATGTACGACATGCACGGCAATGTCTATGAATGGATCGCCGATTGCGAACACCCCAACTACGTCGGCGCCCCCACCGACGGCAGTGCCTGGGTCGAGCCGGGCTGTGAATCGCTGCAACTGCGCGGTAACGATTGGGGCGAAGCCCCGGTGTTCTCCCGTTCGGGCAACCGCAACAATATCTATCCGCAAACCCGCGGCGACTGGATCGGTTTTCGCGTAGTGCGCGTCCTCTAACCCCTCCCCTGCCGGCTACACCGCAACCGGTGTAGCCGCTACCTTGGGCTACGAAGTGCCCACAAAAGCCGCCAACCCTAGCGGCACGAATAACCTGGTCCAACACTCTCTTTCACGACTGCGCGCAGCCGGTCGCAGCCTGCGGCAGCGACTACAGGGCAAGCCTGCCATGCCGCGCCGCAAGCCAGCTCAGGACTGCTTGGCCAACAGCGCCAAGCCTTCGTGCAAGGCCGGGAACAGGCTGTTGTTGAAGTTGTTCCAGCGCAGCTCGAGGATGGTGTCCTCGGGGGAAATCTCGGTATTGAGCACGTCGTGGAAGACCTCGCCGGAGTCGATACCGTTGTCCACGTAGTGGAAGGAAGCCCCGGTCAGGTACAGCGGCTCGGTCGGTACGGTCTCCCGGGTCGCCCAATCCACCACCTTCTCGCCCCGGGCGCCATACAAGGCATTCCAGGTGGCATAGGCACCGCGGCGCTCATAGGGCGACTCGATGCGAGTGATGCCCGGGTGGATGTTCATGATCCGCCGGGCGAACGGCGCACCCGGGCGCACCAGCTCGTCGAGGATCACCAGCAAGCCATCCAGCACCACGATATCGGCCTTGAGCTCCACCAGGGTGTCGTACAGGCGACGCTCGAAGTCCTGCTTGCCGGCGATGTGCTCGGCGCTGCCGCGCGGATAGCGGCGATAGGTGGACGGCACGCTCAGCAGCAGGTCGTTGACCAAGCGCCCCTGCACGGCGAGGTCCGCCGGATACAGCCACTGGCGCCCCGGCTGGTAGGCGAAGCCGTAGTCGCTCACCAGCTTCTGGTCCCGCGGCGACTGCTCGTCATCGTCGTAGACCACGCCCACCAGGTTGTAGGCCTCGCCCAGGGGCGTCTGGTTCAACGCCTCCACCAGGGACTCCAGGACCGATTTCATGTAGCGCTCGTGGTCCTTGTAGGCCACCCACTGCCCCGCCTTGTCGGCCGCGGCGTTTCGCAAGGACCAGACATACACCAGATTCTTCTTCGTCATTCGTTCGCTCTCGCTCAATGGAACAGGCACTGCGTCGATACGCGTGCGCCCACAGAACAAGAACGAACCAGGCTCCGGGCAATTTATCCGGGACGCTGCCGCCCGGTGGTGGCCGGCAACGCTAAATAGTCGCCGCGACGCTTCGTTTGTTCAGGGGTAAGGGTCCGTGTGCCCCGACCCTCAATCCACTCTCTGGGAAGTACTTATGACCGACCCCAAGCGCGGCGCCTTCAAAGGCCTGCTCGCATTGCTCAGGCCCTTTCGCAGCATAGTGCTGGTTTCCGTGGCCCTGGGCATGGCCGGTGGCCTGGCCATCACCCTGCTGCTGGCCACCATCAACAACGCCCTGCACTCGGACGGCGGCATGACCCAGGGCGTGGTCCTGACCTTCGCCGCACTCTGTGCATTGGCCCTGGTCAGCTCGATCGTCTCGGACGTCGGCACCAACTACGTGGGCCAGCGGATCATCGCCGCCCTGCGCAAGGACCTGGGCGAGAAGGTGCTCTCGGCGCCCATCACCCAGATCGAGCGCTACCGCTCCCACCGGCTGATCCCGGTGCTGACCCACGACGTCGACACCATCAGTGACTTTTCCTTCGCCTTCACCCCCCTGGCCATTGCCGCCACGGTCACTCTGGGTTGCCTGGGCTACCTGGCGTACCTGTCGGTACCGATGTTCCTGATGATGGTGGTGGCCATCATCATCGGCACCAGCGTGCAACTGGTGGCCGGCGGCAAGGGCATCAAGGGCTTCGACGAAGCCCGCGACCACGAGGACGAACTGCAGCGCTACTACAACGCGATCGCTTCGGGCGCCAAGGAATTGCGCATCCACCGGCCGCGGCGTTTTCGCATGAACACCCACCGGATCCAGGAGACCGCGGACCGCATCAGCGATATCCAGGTGCGCTCGGTGAACATCTACATCCTGGCCAAGAGCTTCGGCTCGATGCTGTTCTTCGTGGTCATCGGCCTGGCCCTGGCCATGCAGGCCTACTACCCGAACCCGGACCCTACGGTAATCACCGGCTTCGTGCTGGTGCTGCTGTACATGAAGGGTCCGCTCGAACATGTGGTCGGCTACCTGCCCATCGTCGGCAAGGCGAAGATTGCCTTCGCCCGCATCAGCGAGTTGTCCGAGCGCTTCTCCTCCCCCGAGCCGCACCTGCTGATGGATGCCAGCGAAG
This sequence comes from Pseudomonas sp. KCJK8993, assembly GCF_046230915.1. Classification (NCBI taxonomy): domain Bacteria; kingdom Pseudomonadati; phylum Pseudomonadota; class Gammaproteobacteria; order Pseudomonadales; family Pseudomonadaceae; genus Pseudomonas; species Pseudomonas sp. KCJK8993. Next base: position 5,284 of record NZ_JBJJLO010000052.1, on the reverse strand, counting down.
CGCCCCAGCCAGTGGTGCACAGCCTGGAGCTGCGCGGGGTGAGCTACAGCCCTCCACCGGTAGAGGGCAGCGAACCGTTCCACCTGGGGCCGATCAACCTGAGCATCAAGCAGGGCGACATCGTCTTCATCGTCGGTGAGAACGGCTGCGGCAAGACCACCCTGATCAAGCTGCTGCTGGGCCTGTACCAGCCCCAGTCCGGGGAGATCCGCCTCAACGGCGAAACCGTGACCGACCAGGCCCGGGACGACTACCGGCAACTGTTCACCACGGTTTTTGCCGACTACTACCTGTTCGACGACCTGGTCCAGGGCAATGCCGGCAAAGCACTGGACGTCGCCACCCAGTACCTGGATCGCCTGGAGATCGCCCACAAGGTCAGCGTCAAGGATGGCGCGTTCACCACCACTGACCTGTCCACCGGCCAGCGCAAGCGCCTGGCCCTGGTCAACGCCTGGTTGGAAGAACGGCCGGTGCTGGTGTTCGACGAATGGGCCGCCGACCAGGACCCGGCCTTCCGACGGATTTTCTATACCGAGCTGCTGCCCGACCTCAAGCGCCTGGGCAAGACCATCATCGTGATCAGCCACGACGACCGTTATTTCGACATCGCCGACCAATTGGTGCGCCTGCGCGCCGGCAAGGTCGTACATGAAATGGAACCGGCCTGAGTTTTTTTTCCGGTTTGTTCAAGGAGGAACGTCTTACCACTGGTAATGAGAATTAACCGCAATAAACACCTAAAACTGCCCACTACACAGAAGAGAAATCATCCATGTCAGCACTACTCGGTCTCAGTTCCCTGAGTAAAGCGCGATCCATGCGACGAGCCTTGAACGTCAACCTCCTGCCCAGCGCCCTGGCCCTGGCAGTGTCGATGCCAATCGCCGGTTACGTTCAGGCCCAGGAAATCGAGATCGATGTTCCAGCGCAATCTCTGGGCAGTGCCCTGCAGGAATTCGGGCGGCAGACTAACCTGCAGGTGCTGTATAACCCGACGGATGTGCAGGAAAAACGCAGCAATGCAGTAAAAGGCAAACTGCAACCAGAGCAGGCGATTAAAACCCTGCTCGGCGGTACAGGCATCGGCTATCGCCTGCAGGGCAACTCGATCACCATCAATGTCAATCGTTCCGCCAGCCTGGAGCTGGGAACCACTCAAGTGACCGCCAACCAGCTGGGAACGGTTACCGAAGGCTCCGGCTCTTACACTCCAGGCACCATCGCCACGGCCACGCGCCTGGTACTGACGCCACGGGAAACGCCACAGTCGATTTCGGTCGTCACCCGACAAGCCATGGATGACTTCAACATGAAGTCGATCGACGATGTCATGCGCCATACGCCAGGCATCACCGTCGCGACCTACGACAGCGACCGCACCAGCTACTTTTCGCGCGGTTTCGCCATCCAGAACTTCCAGTACGATGGCATCCCTATCCTCCAGGACCCCCAGTACTCTTCCGGTCATACCCTGACCGACACCGTGATCTATGACCGGGTAGAAGTACTCAAGGGCGCCACAGGCCTGCTCACCGGAGCGGGTGGCCCCGGCGGCACGATCAACATGGTGCGTAAGAAACCCACCTCGGAGTTCAAGGGTTATGTGGACCTGGGGGCAGGTTCCTGGGACAACTACCGCACTGAAATCGACGTCAGCGGGCCTTTGACCGAAACGGGCAACGTACGCGGCCGGGCCGTCGCGGCTTACCAGGACAAGAGATCGTTCCTGGATCGCTACTCACGCAAGACCAACGTCTACTACGGGATTCTTGAGTTCGACCTGTCACCCGATACGTTGCTGACCGTAGGCGCCGACTATCAGGACAGCAATCCGAAGAACTCAAGCTGGTCGGGCTCCGCCTCATTATTCGACTCCGCTGGCAACCGCATCAGCACCCCACGTTCATTCAACAATGGTGCCACCTACAGCCGCTGGGAACAGTACACCCGTACCGTATTCGCCACTCTGGAACACAGCTTCCAGAACGGCTGGGTAGCCAAAGCGCAGTACAACCACCAGATCAACGGTTACAACGCGCCGCTGGCCGCCCTGCTATCGCCGAATGCCCAGACCGGAAAGGCCAGGCTACTGACTCGTAAATACACGGGTGAAACCACCAGCGACACCGGCGACCTGTATGCCACCGGCCCCTTCAGCTTGTTCGGGCGCGAGCACCAACTGGTCGTCGGCACTTCGGTTTCCCGTTCACGCTGGCTGGGGCGCGATTACACCGATGCCAGCAAAATCGAAGACCCTGACTACTTCAACTGGAGAGGCAAGGCACCAAAACCGGATTGGGGTCCGCAAACCAGACGCAACGACGAGCTCACACGCCAGAGCGCTGGCTACGTCACCGGCCGCTTCAGCCTGACCGATGACCTGAACGTAATACTCGGCACCCGAGTCAACAATTACGAGGTCAGCGGTACCAGCCAGATCAAGGACACTGGCAAGGTGGTTCCTTATGCCGGCGTAGTCTACGACCTCAACGAGAACTTCTCGGCCTATGCCAGCTATACCGAAATCTACCTGCCGCAAGACGACTATCGCGACAAGAACAACAAGCCGCTCAAGCCTAACGAAGGCAAGAACTATGAAATCGGGCTCAAAGGCGAGTTCTTTGATGGACGCCTGAACTCAAGCATTGCCTACTTTGAGGTTCACGAGGAAAACCGTCCGGTCGACGACCTCAGCTACATTCCCGACACTATCTCCGGGCTCGACAGGGCATCCAAGGGCATCAAGTCCAAAGCCAAGGGCTATGAAGCGGAAATCTCCGGTGAACTGGCCCCTGGCTGGCAGCTACAAGCCGGCTATACCCACAAGATCATTCGCGACCAGTCGGGCCAGAAGGTTTCCACCTGGGAGCCAGAAGACCAGGTCAACCTCTACACCAGCTACAAGCTGACCGGCCCTCTGGACAAGCTCACCCTCGGCAGCGGCGTTCGCTGGCAAGGCACCGGCTGGCAGATTCTCAATAACTACGGCAAGAACACCAAAGAGAAGTTTTCCCAGGACCCGCTCTGGCTGGTTGACCTGATGGCCCGCTACCAGATCACCGATAACCTTTCCGCCTCACTGAACGTCAACAACGTATTCGACAAGAAGTACTACACCAATATCGGCTTCTACAATTCGGCCTACTATGGCGATCCACGCAATGTGATGCTCAGCACCCGCTGGAACTTCTGACCCCGCTCCAACCAGCCCCTGGCCATGAACATGACCAGGGGCTTTTCTTTGCCTGGCAAATGACTACCCTCTGGCCGCCTCATCGCTCCATCACTGCCCCACTCACCTTGCGACTTCGGCCGAGCCTGGCCATCGTGCACAGCATCCCTGCCTCTGGAGCACGCCCGAAATGACCAGGCAGGCATAAAAAAGCCCCTGATCACTGACGGTGATCAGGGGCGATGTTGAACGGACAATTACCAACGTTATTTCATGGCACTGACAAAACTCTGCACGAACAGCGCGTTGTCGATGATTCGTTCATGGGTCGAGTCGATCAGTACGGAACGCTCGATACATGGCTTGCCGACCACTTGTTCAATTGTCGACTCGATCAGTTGCCTATGCTGCCCTGCCCGACTGGCCGAGGCCCACCAGCAGCTCACAGGCGCTTTGATCGGCTTCAGGTCAGAGTCCCGCAAGCGCTGTCCCAGCGCTCGATCCAGCTCCCAGGAGATCTGCGCCTCGTTGCCACGCAGAAGTTCTTCCTTGATCTCTCTGAAAGCCTGGCCCAAGGCCTGATCGGCCCAGTCACTGAAGTGACGCCACTGCTGCTCCTCATCGACAAACTGCATCTGGCTCTGGGCCCAGGCCTGCCGAATCTGTTGGTTCGCCTCGGGAAACATCACTTCCAACAACTGCGCACGCTTCTGATTGGCGGCCAACTCATCCTCATCGATGATGATTGCCGTATCCCAATACGCCTTGAGCCAGTAGGGCGGAGAAGCGTCGATCCAACCGACAAACTCCACCTCGCGGCCTGCGTGCTCCAGCTTATGAGCGACTTCCACGGCCAGGTTGCCACCCAGCGACCAACCGGCCAGCCGATAAGCACCTTCCGGCTGAGCCATGAGCAACTGTTGGGCGTAGTCCTCGACCATTTCCACCCAGGAAGGCACTGGCGTCCCCTCTTCGGCCAAAGCGCGGCAGATAACCCCCATGACTGGCCTATCTTCACGCAGGGCAAGAGCGATGGCCTTGTAGCAATGCACCGAGCCATAGCTTGGGTGGAACAGATACAAAGGCGTGCCTTGTGTTTGACTATTGAGCCTGACGATCAGGGAGTTCCTGGTACTCCCTTCCAGGCAAGCGACTTGCCCAGCGACGGTAGGATTGAGCATCAACTGGCTGACGGATAGTTCGCTGGCAGTGGCCTTCCTGATCCGCTCCTTGAGCAGCAGTACCAACAGCGAATGCCCGCCCAACTCGAAGAAATTATCGTGCAGGCCTACGCGTTCCACTTCCAGTACTTGTGCCCAGATCTGTGCGACTTGTTGCTCCAGCGGACTCTGCGGTGCCACGTACTCCCGTGCCTGCAAGCTGGCATCGGGCTTGGGCAGGGCCTTGCGGTCCAGCTTGCCGTTGGGGCTCAGCGGCATCTGTTCCAGCACCACCCACTGCGCCGGCACCATGTAGTCCGGCAGATGCGCGGCCAGGTGAACGCTCAGCGCTTCGCGCCAGTCCTCGCCCGCGCCGTCCAGCACCAGGTAACCCACCAAGTGCTTACCATCCAGCACCTGCACCGAGGCCTCGTGCACTTGCTCATGCTCCAGCAAACGTGCCTCGATCTCGCCCAACTCGATGCGCAGGCCCCGTAGCTTGACCTGATGATCGAGACGCCCAAGGTACTCAATGACCCCATCATGGCGTTGTCGCACCCTGTCACCGGTGCGATACAAACGATCACCAACCGTGAACGGGCTGGCAATGAAGCGCTCAGCAGTCAAGGCTGGACGACAGTGGTAACCACGGGCCAATCCCGTACCTCCAAGGTAGAGTTCCCCGGCGACACCGCTGGGCACAGGTTGCAATTGAGCATCGAGGACATAGGTTTGCACGTTGGCGATCGGCTCGCCGATCGGCACGCCATCGCGGCCTTCATCGACGCAGGTCCAGTGGGTCACGTCGATCGCGGCCTCGGTCGGGCCATACAGGTTGTACAACCCGGCCCGGGGTAGCTTGGCGAACACTTGCTGCTGGGCATCCACCGGCAACGCCTCGCCGCTGCACACGATGCGTTGCAGGCTGGTGCACGAACCCACATCACGA
>NZ_JBJJLO010000051.1:0-40354 GCF_046230915.1 Pseudomonas sp. KCJK8993 | reverse complement strand
CTTGACTAATGATCTGATTGAGGGCGAGCTTGTAGTCGCTAAAGGCAAGCTTGCTAAGATACAGCAAGTATTTAGCGAAAAAAATATAAGAGTGCAGATCGTTTCCACTGGTGCCGCATTAATGGTGGCAGGCTGTGATATTGAGCGAATTAGAAAGGAAAATTATGATAATAACGTAAGTCGCGACGCGAATGATTATACATCGGAGCAGTTGCTGGTTTTTGCTGAGCGCTACGATGTGATACAGAAGTGGCGAAGGGGAGAGTTAACCACCGCTGAGGGTGGTAAAGCGCTAGGGTTATCAAGAAGTTATTTTTTCCGATTGGCTAAGCTTTATGATGAGAATCTGGGGCCGTTAAGCATGGCTCTTAGGCGGAGAGGCAGAAAGAAAGGGATAACGCGCCTAACTGAAGATATGGAGACGATTATCTCCGATGCTACCAAAAGAATATTCAAAAATGGTTTCGCGAGCTTTAGTAAGGTATGGGTTGAGGTTGACACTACCTGCAAAGAAAAAAACCTAATCTCTCCATGTAAAGATACCGTGCTTCGGCGCGTAAAAATTTTAGTGTCAGAGAAGGAGCAATTTAAGCTAAAAAGGGGTAAAGATGCTGCATCGCAAAAGTACTCAAGTCGACCTGGGAAGAAGTTTATTTCAAGGCCCCTGCAATGGGTTCAGATGGATCATACGTTAGTAGATGTTATATTGCTGGCCGATGATCGTGTGAACATAATAGGGCGCCCTTGGTGGACTGCCATTGTCGATTTGAAAACTAGAGTTATCCTCGGCTACTATTTGAGCCTCCATACTCCATCCTCTGTGTCTGTTGCATGCGCATTAAGTCACAGTATCTTGCCAAAAAAAGAGTTTGCAATAAAGTTGGGCCTGGATCCGGCTGATTATTTTTTTTACGGTGTTCCTGAAGTATTGCATATGGATAACGCTTCAGAGTTTACTTCGCCAAAGCTGAAGTCTGGGTGCACGTCTTTCGGCATCCATCCTGAGTACAGGCCAATAGGGCGTAAGCATTATGGGGGGCATATTGAGCGTCTTATTGGAACTTTCATGACAACTAAAGTGCATCTGCTCAAAGGTACAACCATGTCTAACGCTGTTGCGCGCAGGGGGGTTGATAGTGAAAAGAACGCAACTATGACTTTCTCCGAATTCGTTAGATGGTTTGCGCGAGAGGTTGTTGTTTACCACTCGACAGTTCACTCCGAACTTGGTGAAAGCCCGAGGCAAGCATGGAACAATTTCTATGCGCCTGGCGGAGGCGTACCATACCCACCAAAAGTTGATCAACTAGACAGACTAAAACTTTATTTTATGCCTGAAGAGCTTAGGAAAATTCGTCCTGACGGTATAAGCCTTCATGGGTATAAGTATTGGGACCCTATCCTTGCTCCTTTCGTTGGTGCGCAGCATGCAGTAGTTAAATATGATCCATTCAACCTTAATGAAGTCTGGGTAAAGCTAAATGGTGAATTTTGTCCTATACGCTTGTCGGACCTTACGATTCAAGCATTAACGTACGAAGAGTATAGGGCTAGTAAACTCTATCGAAAACCTATTCGGGCAGGCGCTATTGATAGTGATGCAGGAAGAAAAGCCTATAGAGAAAAGCAAAAAATTGAGAAAGAGAGCGCAAGGCTGACAAGGCAGGAACGCCGCCGTTTAGCAGCCGAACAAATTTATCGTGAGTCATACCTTTCTGAGGAGACAACTACTCAGGAAAGGAAAGTTGATGACAAGAATCCTCCGCCTGATTATTCAGTGCGACCCAGAAGATTCACGCCGGAGAATTAGCATGTGCTCAGATCATGTCAGGGCTGACCTGCAGTACCTTTTATCCGCCACTTATGAGGAAAGGATTGCGGCCATATATAAAGAGCTGTGGGTAGATAATAATTCCAGCGAGGCTGTGTTTCGCATGATGAATAATATAGCCGATGTTCCCGCAAGGATGACTGCTCCTGCCTTATTGGTAGTAGGCCCGGGTGGTTCAGGGAAAACAGCAATAATTTCGCAAATTTACAAGCATGTAAAGAACAGTGAAAAGCTGTTATTTATATCTATGGCGGAATCTCCGGAGATTAATATCAAGAAGACCTTGAGGTCGGCGTTAGCTATGGCTCTCGAGCTTCCTCCTAGTTCAAGCGCGAGACCACAAAGCGGGACAGATATCCCTAACGAGATGCGCGAAGTGATCAAATTGAGGGGGGTCTGGGGTGTGGTTATTGATGAATTTCATGACGTGCTACTTCGCCCTAAACAGGAACAGAGGACAAGCATGTCCATTTTGAAAAAGTTAGTAGGCTCAGAGTATGGTTTAAAGTTGTTTTGCTTTGGAACGGTGATTGCTAGAAATGCGTTAAGGTCGAACGAAGAATTTAAAAGAAGGTTTCATGAAGTCGAACTTTCTGACTGGGTTGAGAGTGAAGCATTTCGATCATTTTTATTTGAGATTGAGGAATCACTCCCTTTAAAGCGGCCGTCGAATCTTTACTCTGAGAAAATGGTGAGACTTTTATTGTTTTTGGCGAATGGGCGAATGGATAAAACATTGGATGTGATACGGGGCGCCGCGTGCTATGCAATAAAAATGGAAGTTGAGCAAATCAATGAGGATTTACTTAAGCGCGCAGCAATGAGCCCTTGGGGTTACTAGAAGTGAAATTTAAAGGCCTGCCAAAGCCAGTCTTTGATGAGACTCTTACTTCTTGGCTTTTTCGATGCTCTGTCAATAGACGTTCTAGGGTAGGCAAACGACTCAGATTGGAGGGCCGTCCAGAAGCTTGGTGGGTGGGGATTGAATTGAAGACCGCTGATGCCGACATTGACTTTGTCACTGCCGAAAAAAAACTGCGAGAGGCAGGATATGAAACGAACTCCCTGATATTAGAAATAGTTTTCGGCCCGCAAGGGAAGCGTTTTGTAGAGTGGAACTTTCGCCGCTTATTTTGCGTTGAATGTTTGCGCCAAGATGTATCTGAGGGTCGCTTGCCAATCTGGAGAAAGAGTTGGTGTTATGAGTTTGCATCCGACTGTTTCGTCCATCGCAAGCAGTTGGACAGCCTCGTTGCTCCATTGCGCTACTCAAAAGCGTGGGATGCTTTTGTTCAACATTGTAAGAGTAATGCAAATCGTATCTCCAGCGCTGATATCTTCTTTGCTCGCCTACGAGCTAGCACGTTGAGCAGGATCGCCAAGGCTGCAGAAAATGGGACAGCAGAAGATCATTACGACTTGAGTAGCCTATTGAGCAGGCTAACCTGCATATTACTACAAGCACCTTTTAAAGGAACCCACGGTGGCTCCGCCAGGATACATTTCCAGGCTAGGCGTGGGATTCAATTTGCCGCGCCAAACTCCTTGTTGGAAAGTTTCTCTGTGGGCGCAGCGACTGCGGATTCCTCTAGCAGAATCGGCGGAATGGTAATTGCCAGTACGCTACTCGGGATCATTCCCGAATCTAGATTTTTAGAGTTTGTTCAATCCTATGAAGTAATGAATGTTAATTCCATACTGCCAAGAAACCTACTTCAGGCTGCAGCATTTCCTCAGTTGGATAGAATTGGATACGGTGTATTACATGATTATCTTGGCTATGTGCCGCGCTCAAGGTTTCCTGTGTTAGATCGGCATCTACAGTTGCAGGAGGATCGCTACAAGCGTGAAGGGGTATTCGATGGAAGGCCTTTAGGGTTGATAGATCGTGCTTAAATAAACTTTATCCGATTTGTTTCTAGATCGTCATACGCACGGGGTTGCTGATTTCAAAGGATATAGTTTGCTATAAATTGGGCTAGAACCGCTTCAAGCGGTCTCTGCTGGATGGCTTTTTTAAACTTCGACTTAGCGTACCGGAGGCTGATGCGATAGTTACATCGAGGATGATTAGTGGAGTGGGGCGCTCCAAACCGTGCTGGTCATCCACTGAGTGGAGCGACCCGACCATTCAAAGTCCGGCGCTGGCGTGTCTGTGCGCTAGGGTAGTTCCGCTGCAGGCTAAGGATTATTTGGCGCGCTCATTGGACGTCTCCATCGATAGCAACTGGCCGGCACGGCTGCCCAATAGCGACCCGGCTTGAAAATAGCCCATCACCGTAGTGATACTGCGGTGCTCAGTCATCGCCATCACCTCTCCCAAGGGCACTCCTTGACGTCCGGCCTCGGTGACAAAGCCCGAGCGCAGGCTGTGCGCTGCCCAATCCCCTTCAAGCCCGGCCAATTGCGCCCGACGCTTGACGATACGCGCCACCTGATCGCCTGACAGTCCAGTGCTGGCCACCCGACCGCCTCTGTACAGCCGACGGAACAAAGGGCCGGTCTGCGCAGGGGCCGCCTCCAGCCACACCTGCAGCGCGTGGGCCGCAGGCCCTTGCAAGGGCTTTTCCCGCCGCTCGCCGCCCGTGTCGGTCTTCGTCGCCCCCAACGTATACAGCCAGGTGTCTGAGTCCAAGCGACGGAGGTCCTGAACCTGCAGGCCAACCACTTCTGAGCGTCTGCGTCCGCCGCCACTCCACGCCAACAGCAACAGAGCACGGTCCCGGAGGCCGCGAATACCATCGGTACAGGTAGCGAGCATCGCCTGCAGCGGTTCCAACACCACAGCGGTTTTCTTGCGAACCGAGACGCCGTGGCGAGCCTGGGCCTTACGGGCTTCACGCAACAGGGTTTTCACGACCTGACTTTCTGCCGGGTTTTCCCATTGTTGCAGGTGATGCCACTTGGCCAGGACGGCCAGGCGGTGGCTGACCGTGCTGAACGCTAACGGGCCTGGTTTTCCCTTGGCGCCAGCGGCGACCAGCGCGGCATCAAGGTTCGCTGGCAGCAGGTGGCTCCAGCCACCCGCGCCGTCGGGTCGGGCAAGGTGGTCGACAATGAACTGCACCGCCACCTCCGGCGGCAAGGCGCCATCACCGAGTGCGCGCCGGTAACGCAGTTGCAGCCAGGCGGACCAATAGGCTAGGGCGCTCTGATAGCTGCGCACGGTGTTGGCCGCAGTACCGGCGGCGATGAATGCGTCTGCGGCAGCACGAGTGCTGGCGGCCAGTTCCGCCAGCACTAAAGGCGAGGAGGAGGGCATCGGTATCGGTTCTGTCAATGTCTTCTTGCTCAACGTTGCAATAGATTCGGATAACCTTTGCTTATCAGATCTAATATAGCTGGAGACGGGCCATGGCAGTAGGGTGCCGGAACTGACGTGTTTGCCCCCGCGGATGCTGTATTGGCTCGCGGCGAGCGGTCGACGGTGGAGCGGGTGCACTTGCAGCTCGGACGGGGTAGTCCGGCGCGGGTTGGTGCGTTGCTGGATCAATGATGGCAACAGTTGGCCGGGCGCTTGCGTGGTGAGACACGGCTGCCCGATCTGCCGAGGGAGGTGGCGCAGGCCTTTTTGACCATCTAGCAGCAGGCCGTCACCCTGGCCCAGAGCGTCACGGAGCAGGCGTTAGCCGGTCAGCGCCAAGTACTGACATAAGAGCGTGAGGCGGCGCTAGGCGCACTGGATGCCCGCCTGGCCAATCTGGAACACTTGCTGACTCAATATCAGGTGCAAATCGACGACCTGTGCAGGCAGCGCTGCGGTCTGCCGGCGTAACGTGACGAGGCGCATGCACAATTTATCTAGGTTCGTCAGCAGTGGCAGGGAAGCCTTGCACAGTCCGAGCATGTGCGTAGCGAGCAACAGCGCTACACCCAGATTTCGAAGAAAGGATGTATCGTGAGATTGATAAGGCCCGGGACGAGAGTAAAGGCCTACTTGGCACAAACGCTGATGCTATCTGACCAACTGGACCAGGCACGCCTCGCTGCAGTGCAGGCTGGCGATCAGTTCTACGCGCTGCAAGATCGACTGGACCAAGATAAGCCGGCAGAAACGCAGCGAAACTGCCTTGACACACTGTGCTTGCGCGGAGAATCAGAAGGCGCAATTAGTGCTGCTGCGGAAACCCTGTACAACAAACGGCGTCAGCACCCTTGATAGGCTCGTTGCGGGTACGTTACTTCGTGTAGGTTGAGCAGGCTATGCAGGGAGGCAGTCAACGACGAACGACAATTTACAGTTCGTCGATAACCGACCGATCACGCCACAGCAAGATGATCTGCTGGGTCGGACCGCATTTTCCGAGCGCTTGGCATTGGCGATCAATACCAAGAGAAACCGAGAAAACCTGGCGATCGGCCATGCCGAAGGTTGGGGAAGTGACAATCAAAAAATGCCGTAGCAATGGGTAGGCTGGAACAACTTAAGCAACGCAAAGATCCGAGCGGCGCTGACAAGCATTTGGCGAAGCTGCTGCTCGCGTGCACTGCTGTTTCAGCGCGATACAGTTGAAGAGTGCGGAGTAAAAGGGCTGCCTTGTGTATGCTTATTATGTATTCAACGCTCGGAGCGCAGTCGGCGCCACAATGTGGTCCGGCTGATGCCCAGGCGATGTGCCGCTTCGTCGAGGTTGCCCTGACAGCTTTCAAGCGTCTCTTGTACGTGACGTAATTGCGCGGCCTTTCCAACGCGGTGCAGATCCGTATCCCGTGGCGACTTTTTCCGTACCTGTGGCAGAGGGGAGCCTTCGCACAGTTCGGGCAGCACGCGGATCAGGTAATACTCATCCAGCCCCTGCTCGCTTAGCAGTTCGCGGGCCGAGAGCATCGCCCTCTCGATCACGTTCTCCAGTTCCCGGACGTTGCCTGGCCAGGCATAGCGGGTCAGGTACGGCAGCAGGGCGGTCGGTATCTCAGCTGCCCCCGGCGGCTGGCCCTGGACCAGCAGGCGCTGGCTAATGCCCCGGCAGATCAGGGCAATATCCTCTGGTCGCTCGCGCAGCGGGGTGGTCTGCAGCCGTAGGATGTTAAGCCGGTAATACAGGTCGCTGCGAAAATCTCCATCATTCATGGCGGCGTGCAGGTCCTGGTGAGTTGCTGCGATGATCCGTACATCGATGGAAGTCGGCTCGGTGCCACCCAGGCGCAGCACCTCTCGCTCCTGCAGCACTCGCAGTAGGCGGGTTTGCAACGATACGGGCATATCGCCGATTTCATCGAGAAACAGCGTGCCGCGGTGGGCCGTTTCGAGCAGTCCGGGCTTGCCGCCCTTGCGCGAGCCGCTGAAGGCGCCTTCCTCGTAGCCGAACAGTTCGCTTTCCAATAGCGACTCGGGAAACGCCGCGCAGTTGATGCCGACGAAAGGCCCCTGCTGGCGAGGGCTCTCGTTATGGATGCCCTGGGCCAACAACTCCTTGCCGGTGCCGCTTTCGCCGGTGATCAGGATGGTCGAGTGGCTGGCGGCGAAACGCTTGGCCATCTGCAGCAGTTCGCGGCTGGAGCGGCTGTTGCCGCTGAGTTGCTCAAGCCGGTAGCGGGCGGTGAATGCACCCGGGCGGCGGGTGGAGCGGATGCGCTGGTCCGCCCGCTGTACGGCGGTGATGTCCTGGCAGGTCAAGACCAGGCCAGTACGCTCGCCGTTTTCGAGGATCGGCAGCAAATTGCTAACCACCGCATGGGAGCCGAGACGGATCACCCGGTTTTCTTCGCCGCTGCCATCCAGCAATGCCTGTTGCAAGTCCAGCTCCGGGCACAGCTGCTGCAGTGGCCGGCCCAGGGCTGCACTGGCTGGCAGCTCCAGCAGGTGCGCCAGGGCCGGATTCAGGGATTGCACCAGGCCCTGGTTATCGACCGCCGCCACGCCAGTGGGAATGTGTTGCAGCACGGCGTTCAAATGGCGGCGCTTGGCGATCTCTACGCGCTGGCTATCGAGGATGCCCAGGGCCTCCTCGAGCGCCTTGCGTACTGTGTCCTCACTGAGCGACAGCACCCCATACAGCCCTGCCTGTTCCGCCAGCTCCACCACCGTCGACGACCCTATTATGCTGAGATAGCCCAGCCGGGCGGCCTGTTCGACTGCCTGGCGGGCTTCTTCCAGGGAGTTGTAGGCGGCCTGGTGAACCGGCACGGTGAACAGTGCATTCATCGCCTGTAGGTCGTGATTGATGCTGCTGTAGCTGAGCAAGGCCACTTGCGAGGAGTGCTCCCGGGCGTGCCCCAGCGCACGCAGCAGGTCAGCGCCGCCCACCTGCATGGACAGCACCGGTCGTGCTAGGTGCTTGCGCAGGTAGGCAGCGGTGGCGCCGGCGCAGACGAACACGTCGGCGTCACCGCGCTGTTCCAGCTCGCGGGCGGTCTGCAACGCTTCGGACACCGAGGTGTCGAGCACTTCGATATGGGTGTGGGGGTAGTCCGCGGCGAGCCCGGCCACCACCAGGGCAAGGCGGCTGCGTTGCCGGGGACGTTGCAGGTGGCTGATGAGCACGACGACCTGGGAGGCGGGGGAGTGCATGACTAGACCTGTTCATAAATGAAATGCCTCGATAGTGCAGTATTTCTTTCAAGTATGAAACGCGGCGCTGTTGCATCGCTTCTCACTGAGACAGCAGACGCCAGGATTGGCGTGGCTTGCGGGCGATCAGCGAAGAGTTGGCACAGGCATTGCTCCTGCTGACCTGCTAATTCAAAACTGAAGGCAGGGACCATCGATCCATGAGCAGTTCCCCTATGAGACCCACCACTGGCAACGCGCCCGCAAGCCCGACCGACGATCAGCGCCTGGTCGACTTCATCCGCGAGCATGCCGCCGCCACGCGAGTGGTCATCGATGCCCGCAAGCGCCTGAGCGGTGGCGCGATCCAGGAAAACTGGCTGCTCGAACTGCAGATCGAAGGCGGCCCATGGGCTGGTACCCGACACTGGGTACTGCGCAGCGATGCGCTTTCCGCGCTGCCGGCGAGCCTCGATCGCGAACAGGAATTTGCCGTGTTGCAGGTGGTCCACCAGGCCGGGGGAAAAGTACCGCGGCCGCTCTGGCTGTGCCGTGACCCGAGTGTTCACGGACGGGTGTTCTTCCTCATGGAGTTCGTTTCGGGGGTGGCTGCAGGGCGCCTGCTCAGCGCAGGGGCCGGCGCCCGCGGCCAGGCGCGGCTGGCGGCGCAACTGGGGGCCAACCTGGCGCGCCTGCATCAAATCCGCCCGCCGTGCGCAGCGCTGGATTTCCTGCCCGTGCCGGACCGTGCACCGGCCCTGAATACCATCAGTGCCTATCGCCGCTACCTCGACACCCTGGCCGAAGCTTACCCAGTACTGGAGTGGGGCCTGCGCTGGTGTGAACTGCACGCGCCATCCAGCAACGGTCTGTGCCTGCTGCATCGCGATTACCGCACGGGCAACTACCTGGCCAGCGAGCAGGGGCTGGAAGCGGTGCTCGACTGGGAATTCAGCGGCTGGGGCGATCCTTGCGAGGACCTTGGCTGGTTCACCGCCCGCTGCTGGCGTTTCACCCGTCCGGACCTCGAGGCGGGCGGTATCGGCCTGCTGGAGGATTTCCTGCACGGGTACCATGAGGTCTCGCCATTGCGCATCGAGCGCAGCCAACTGCATTACTGGCAAGTCATGGCGACCCTGCGCTGGGCAGTGATCGCTCTGCAGCAGGGGCAGCGCCACCTGTCCGGCGAAGAACCGTCCCTCGAACTGGCGCTGACCGCGCGCCTGTTGCCGGAGCTGGAGCTCGACATCCTCAACCTGACCGGCGGAGAAGCGCCATGACCCAGCCGAACGCTCATGAACTTCTGGAGATCGCACGCCAGACCTTGCTCGAGCAACTGCTGCCTGCGCTGTCCGCTGAACTGCGCTACCCGGCGCTGATGATCGCCAATGCCATGGCCATTGCGGCCCGCGAAAGTCGCCTGCAAGCCCGGGTCTGCAGCCAAGAACAAGAACTGCTGGGGGCCCTGACCGAGGGGGCCGGGCCGTCATTGCCCGAGACCCGGCGGCAACTTGCCCAAGAGATTCGCCAGGGCCGCCACGATGCAAGGCAGCAGCAGCTCGCCCTGGTCAAGGCGCTACGCCAAGTGACCGTCGCCCGCCTGGCGATCAGCAACCCCAAGGCCGTGCCCTGAGCGCCGCCCGTACCCTTTCCCCGGACCGACTGAAGAAAGAAGGACAGACATGAATTTCACCCTGCCGGACGAGCTGCTTGCATTGCAGGCCAAAACCCGCGATTTCATCGCTGAACAGGTTATTCCGTTCGAGAACGACTGCCGTCAGGATGGCCACGGTCCCAGCGACGCCCTGCGCCAGGAGCTGCTGGCCCACGCCCGGGTCGCCGGCCTGCTGACCCCCCACGCCAGCCGCGAAATGGGCGGGTTGGGCCTGAGTCATGTGGCCAAGGCGATTGTCTTCGAAGAAGCCGGGTATTCCCCACTGGGCCCGGTGGCCCTGAACATCCACGCCCCGGATGAGGGCAACATCCACCTGATGGACGTGGTGGCGACCGAAGCACAGAAGGACCGCTGGCTGCGGCCACTGGTCCAGGGGCATGTGCGCTCCTGTTTCGCCATGACCGAACCGGCCCCGGGCTCAGGCTCCGATCCCTCGATGCTGCGTACCACCGCCACCCGCGATGGCGACGACTACCTGATCAATGGCCACAAATGGCTGATTACCGGGGCCGAGGGCGCCGGGTTCGCCATCATCATGGCGCGCATGGAGGACGGCACGGCAACCATGTTCCTGTCCGACATGCAGCGCGACGGGATCATCCACGAGCGGCAACTGGACTCCCTGGACAGTTGCTTCACCGGTGGCCACGGGCAGTTGCGCTTCGACAACCTGCGGGTTCCGGCGAGCGATGTGCTGGGGGAAATCGGCAAAGGCTTCCGCTATGCCCAGGTGCGCCTGGCGCCGGCACGCCTGACGCACTGCATGCGCTGGCTTGGGGCCGCGCGCCGCGCCCACGATATTGCCTGCGACTATGCGCGCACTCGCGACGCCTTCGGCAAGCCGTTGGGCGAGCACCAGGGCGTGGGTTTCATGCTGGCCGACAACCAGATGGACCTGCACCTGGTACGCCTGGCGGTGTGGCATTGCGCCTGGGTGCTCGATCAGGGGCAGCGGGCCAATGTGGATTCGAGCATGGCCAAGGTGATCAGCGCCGAGGCGCTGTGGCGAGTGGTGGATCGTTGCGTGCAGGTGCTGGGCGGGCGTGGTGTGACCGGTGAGACCGTGGTGGAACGCATCTTCCGCGACATTCGCCCGTTCCGTATCTACGACGGCCCGAGCGAAGTGCACCGCATGAGCCTGGCGAAGAAAATCCTCGACCAGCGCCTGGGAGCCCACTGATGCAGCCGCTGCTTGCCCGAATGTTCGCCCTTGATGGGCGCCGAGCCCTGGTGACCGGGGCCTCCAGCGGCCTTGGCCGTCACTTTGCGATGACCCTGGCCGCCGCCGGCGCCGAAGTGCTGGTGACCGCCAGGCGCCTGCAGCCGCTGCAGACCCTGGTGGAGGAGATCGAGGTAGCCGGCGGCAGCGCCCGTGCCTTTGCCCTCGATGTGACCTGCCGCGATTATGTCTGCCGGGTGCTGGACGCTGCCGGCCCGCTGGATGTGCTGGTGAACAACGCCGGGGTGAGTGATAGCCAGCCCTTGCTGGACTGCAACGATCAAGACTGGGACCGGGTGCTCGACACCAACCTCAAGGGCGCCTGGATCGTGGCCCAGGAAAGCGCCCGGCGGATGATCGCCGCGGGGCAGGGCGGCAGCCTGATCAATGTCACCTCGATCCTCGCCAGCCGGGTGGCGGGCGCCGTTGCGCCTTACCTTGCGGCCAAGGCCGGCCTGGCCCATTTGACTCGCGCCATGGCGCTGGAACTGGCGCGTCACGGCATCCGCGTGAACGCCCTGGCGCCGGGCTACGTGATCACCGATTTGAACCAAGCGTTCCTCGCCAGCGAGGCCGGGGACAAGCTGCGCTCGCGCATTCCCGGCCGGCGCTTCAGCCAGCCGCAAGACCTGGACGGTGCCTTGCTGCTGCTCGCCAGCGATGCCGGCCGCGGCATGAGCGGCGCCGAGATCGTGGTCGACGCTGGCCACCTGTGCAGCAGCCTGTGAGGCGCCCGGGCGCCAGGACAACAAGAACCCGCAACGGTCAGGAGGTGTATATGTGTGTGCGATGCCTGGGCAATGTCTCGATGGAGTGGCAGTCATGATGACCTCGACCTTCGAGCACGAACTTGCCCCCAACCAAGCCAACCATGTGCCGCTGTCGCCGCTGTCGTTCCTCAAGCGTGCCGCGCAGGTGTACCCGCAGCGCGATGCGGTGGTCTACGGTGCGCGGCGCTACAGCTACCGCCAGTTGCACCAGCGCAGCCGCGCCCTGGCCAGTGCCCTGGAGCAGGTGGGGGTGCAGCCGGGAGAGCGGGTGGCGATCCTGGCGCCGAACATTCCCGAGATGCTCGAGGCGCACTATGGCGTGCCGGGCGCCGGGGCCGTGCTGGTGTGCATCAATATTCGCCTGGAGGCGCGCAGCATCGCCTTCATCCTGCGCCATTGCGCGGCCAAGGTGCTGATCTGCGATCGCGAGTTCGGCGCGGTGGTCCACCAGGCACTGGCCATGCTCGAGTCGCCGCCATTGCTGGTGGGGATCGACGATGATCAGGCCGAATCGGCCGACCTGGCCCACGACCTGGACTATGAAGCGTTCCTGGCCCAGGGCGACCCCGGTCGGCCGCTGAGTGCGCCGCAGAACGAGTGGCAATCGATCGCCATCAACTACACCTCCGGCACCACAGGCGATCCCAAGGGCGTGGTCCTGCACCACCGCGGGGCCTACCTCAATGCCTGTGCCGGGGCGCTGATCTTCCAGCTCGGCCCACGCAGCGTCTACCTGTGGACCTTGCCGATGTTCCACTGCAATGGCTGGAGCCACACCTGGGCGGTGACCCTGTCCGGTGGCACCCATGTGTGCCTGCGCAAGGTGCAAGCGGAAGCGATCCACGAGGCCATCGCCGAGCATGCGGTGACCCACCTGAGCGCGGCACCGGTGGTGATGTCGATGCTGATCCACGCCGAGCATGGCGGCACGGCGACCAAGGCGGCGAGCGTGTCGGTGATCACCGGTGGTGCCGCGCCGCCCAGCGCGGTGATCGCCGCCATGGAGGCCCGCGGCTTCAGCATCACCCATGCCTATGGCATGACTGAAAGCTACGGCCCCAGCACCCTGTGCCTGTGGCAACCGGGCATCGACGAGCTGCCCCTGGAAGCCCGCGCCCGCTTCATGAGTCGCCAGGGCGTGGCCCACCCGATGCTCGAGGAGGCCAGCGTGCTGGACCTGGACACGGGCCGTGCGGTCCCGGCCGATGGCGCCACCCTGGGCGAGCTGGTGGTGCGTGGCAACACCGTGATGAAGGGCTACCTGCATAACCCGGAGGCCACGCGCAGCGCACTGGCCGACGGCTGGCTGCACACCGGCGACCTGGCCGTGCTGCACCCGGACGGCTACGTGGAAATCAAGGACCGGGCCAAGGACATCATCATTTCCGGCGGCGAGAACATCAGCTCGCTGGAAATCGAAGAAGTGCTCTACCTGCACCCCGCGGTGGTCGAGGCCGCCGTGGTGGCGCGCCCCGATGCGCGCTGGGGCGAAACCCCGCAGGCGTTCGTCACCCTGCGCGTAGACGCCCTGGCCAGCACCAGTGGCGACGACCTGATCCGCTGGTGCCGCGAGCATCTGGCGCACTTCAAGGCCCCCCGGCATGTGTCGCTGATGGCGCTGCCCAAGACGGCCACCGGCAAGATCCAGAAATTCGTCCTCCGCGAGCAGGCCCAACAGGAGGCCAGCGCCGCCAACACCAAACCCTGATCGACCTGCAACCCCTGCACATTGAATAACAACAAGCACGTTGTCCGAGTTGACTGATGTTCCAGCTGTTGCACAGGCGCAAGCGGATGGCTTCTGGCAATCCGCGCAGCTCATGCCCGGCCTGGTCTAGCGGACAAAAAACACAGGAAGTGACCCAGCGCTACCCGCGCAGGGATTCGGGCTAGCCGTATAGCCCACCCGTTGTTGCTGCCGAGAACCGTTAAAAACGACAAAAACTGAACCTAACCGGCAAGAGGTCTGTATGAAATTCCAATTCCTACTCCCCACCAAAGTGGTCGTGGAACCCGGCCTGCGTGAGCGCACCGGCGAGCATCTGGATGAACTCGGTCTGCAGCGCGTGCTGATCGTGACGGATGCCGGGGTCAAGGCCGCAGGGCTGTTGACCAGCGTCTATGCCAGCCTGAACAGGTCGGGCATCGACTTCGATGAGATCGCCGACATCAAGGCCAACCCTCGCAGCGACGACATCAATCACACCGCAGAGGCCTACCGGGGCAAAGGTATCGATGGCCTCCTGGCCGTTGGCGGGGGCAGTGCGATGGACGCCGCCAAGGCCCTGAGCGTGCTGCTGACCCACGAAGGTCGGATCGAAGACTACGAGGGCTCTTTCAAGCTCAAGCACGGGGTACTGCCCATCGTGGCGATCCCTACCACCGCGGGCACCGGTAGCGAGGTGACGTGCTTCTCGGTGATCACCGATACTGCGCGCCACTTCAAGATGAACCTGCTGGACTACCGGATCGGCCCGGTGCTGGCCCTGCTCGACTCGCACATCACCGCCACGCTTCCTGCGTCGATAGCCGCCGCGACCGGTATGGACGCCTTGACCCATGCCATCGAAGCCTACACCTGTCGCGTGTCCAATCCGATCAGCGACGGCCTGGCCCTGCATGCCATTCGCTTGATCAGCCAGTACCTCAAGCCGGCAGTCCAGGAACCCTCTAACCTGGAGGCCCGTGAGCAGATGCTGGTGGCGAGCCTGATCGCCGGCATGGCATTCGGCAATGCCGACGTGGGCAGCGTGCACTGCATCTCCGAGGCTATTGGCGGCATGTACGACACGCCGCACGGCGTGGGCAATGCGATCTTCCTGCCCTTTGTCTTCGGCCACAATCTGGATGCGGACATTCTGCGCCATGCCCAGGTCGCCTACGCGCTGGGCATCGACCCCAGTCTCTCGCCCACCAATGCCGCCCAGGCGGCTGTCGACTACCTGTTCCAGATGAGCAAGGCCCTGGGCATTCCTCGCTTTGCCGAGGTGAAAGGGGTGCGTGAAGAAGACTTCCTGACGATCGCCGACAAGTCGAAGAAGAATTTTTCGGATGCCAGCAACGCCAAGGAGATGAGCGTGGAGACCTATCACGCAATCATCATCGCCGCTTACCAATTTGCCGGTTGAGGAGTGTCGATCATGAACGAAGCACACTCCGGCGCCTCGTTGAAGCGCACCCTGGGCCCGTTTTCCGTTTTGCTCTTCGGTCTGGCGTTCCTGGCTCCATTGATCGTCTTTGGAACCTATGGCGTGATTTCCCAAGCCAGCGGCAACACCACGGCCCTGTCTTATGCCATTGCCTCGATTGGCGTGATTGTCACTGCGTTGAGCTACGGGCGCCTGGTCAAGGTGTTCCCGGCTGCCGGCTCGGCCTACACCTATACCCGCAAGATGTTGAATCCCAATCTTGGCTTTATGGTGGGCTGGGTCGCCTTGCTCGACTACTTCTTCATTCCGATGCTGATCTGGTTGCTGGGGGCCAGTTATCTCAGCATGGCCTTTGCTGATGTGCCGCAGTGGGTATGGATTACCGGGTTCATTGTCTCCAGCACGGTGCTGAATGTGTTGGGCATCCAGGTGGCCAACCGCTTCAACATTCTGTTGATGGTGATCCAGCTGGCGATCATTGCCGTATTCATCGGCCTTTGCTGGCACTACATCGTCGCCGCCAATGGCCCTGGCGGGCTGCTGTCGGCCAAGCCGTTCTTCAATCAGGACGTGCCGTTTGCCACGACCATGGGCGGTGCCGCGATTGCCGCCTACTCGTTTCTGGGCTTCGACGCGCTGTCCACCTTGAGCGAGGAGACCAGGGACCCGAGCCGGACGATTCCGCGGGCGATTCTGCTGGTCGCCTTGAGCGGCGGCGTGCTGTACGTCGGTTCCTCGTACTTCATGTACCTGGCCCATCCCGCCATGGAGTTTGCCAACGTGGACGGCGCGGCGTTCGAGATCGCCCGGATGATCGGCGGGGATCTGTTCTTCGCGGTGGTATTGGCGGGCATCATCATCGCCCACTTCGCCGCGGGGTTGTCGTTCCAGGCCAGTGTGGGGCGACTGCTGTACGCCCTCGGCCGGGACAACCAGCTACCGCGCAAGTTCTTCGGCGTGTTGCACCCGCGCTACCGGACGCCGACGTTCAACATCCTGCTGTCCGGCGCTTTCGGCACTGTAGGTTTTGCCCTGACGATTGCCACCGCCACTTCCTTGGTGAACTTCGGGGCCTTCGTCGCTTTCACCGCGGTCAACCTGTGCGCCCTGCGGCTGACCTTCAATGCAGCAGTCAAAGACGGCGCCGGACTCCTGCGCGGTGTGATCTTGCCGGTCATCGGGGCGATCACCGCAGGCTGGATGCTGGTCAGTCTGGATAAGGACGCACTGATCATGGGGAGCATCTGGCTTGGCGTGGGCGTGGTTTACCTGGCGTGCCGCACGAGCTTTTTCCGCACCCCCGTACCGGATGCCCTGGCCTAGAGAACTGGCGGCTGGCGCAGTTGCGGAATCGTCGGCTGCGCTGCCATCGAACGCACCATCAATAGACCCAAGGCCAGGCACTGGCCTTGCCGTTCAACAGTGAGAATTGATATGCAAACCAAACTTCTGATCAATGGCGCTCTGGTGGCCGGAGAGGGCGAAAGCCTGGCCGTGTACAACCCCTCCCTGGGCCAGGTGCTGGTGCAGACCCGCGAGGCCAGTCGCGCCCAGGTCGATGCGGCGGTGCAGAGCGCCAGCGCCGCTTTTGCCGGCTGGTCGCAAACACCGCCCAAAGAGCGCGCGGCATTGATGCTCAAGCTGGCCGACCG
The DNA here is from genome assembly GCF_046230915.1 of Pseudomonas sp. KCJK8993. Taxonomy (NCBI): domain Bacteria; kingdom Pseudomonadati; phylum Pseudomonadota; class Gammaproteobacteria; order Pseudomonadales; family Pseudomonadaceae; genus Pseudomonas; species Pseudomonas sp. KCJK8993. The sequence goes on along the minus strand of NZ_JBJJLO010000051.1, from coordinate 23,568 downwards.
CATCGATGCCCAGGCGCAGGAATTCGCGCGCCTGGAGTCGGACAACTGCGGCAAGCCGTTCAATGCGGTGCTGCAAGACGAGCTTCCGGCCGTCTCCGACGTGTTCCGCTTCTTCGCCGGTGCGGTTCGCTGCCTGCAGGGTTCGGCGGCGGGCGAGTACCTGCCGGGCCACACCTCGATGATCCGTCGCGATCCGGTGGGCGTGGTGGCCTCCATCGCGCCGTGGAACTACCCGTTGATGATGGCGGCCTGGAAGCTCGGCCCGGCGCTGGCAGCCGGGAACACCGTGGTGCTCAAGCCATCGGAGCAGACCCCGCTGACCAGCTTGAAACTGGGAGAGCTGCTGGCCGAAATCTTCCCCGCTGGCGTCGTCAATATCCTTCACGGACGCGGTGCTTCGGTGGGCGAGCCGCTGACCGGCCACCCGCAGGTGCGCATGGTGTCCCTGACCGGCTCGGTCAGCACCGGCAGCCGGATCATCGAAAGCACTGCCGACAGCGTCAAGCGTATGCACATGGAGCTGGGTGGCAAGGCCCCGGTGCTGATCTTCGATGACGCCGACATCGACGCCGCCGTGGAGGGCATCCGCGCCTTCGGCTTCTACAACGCCGGGCAAGACTGCACCGCGGCTTGTCGCATCTATGTACAGAAGGCCGTGTATCCACAGTTCGTGCGCAAGCTCGGAGAGGCGGTGTCTAGCATCAAGTCCGGGCTGCAGGACGACCCGACCACCGAGATGGGCCCGCTGATCACTCAAGAGCACCTGGAGCGTGTCGAGGGTTTTGTCAAACGCGCCCTGGAACTTCCGCACATCGAAGTGGTGACCGGTGGCCGGCGCGCCGCAGGTGCAGGGTTCTTCTTCGAGCCCACGGTGTTGGCTGGCGCGACCCAGGAGGATGAGGTGGTGCGCCGTGAAATCTTCGGCCCGGTGGTGACGGTTTCGGAATTCGAGGACGAAGCCCAGGCGCTGGCCTGGGCCAATGAATCGGACTACGGCCTGGCGTCTTCGGTATGGACCGCAGACATAGGCCGGGCCCACCGCCTGGCCGCTCGCCTGCAATACGGCTGCACCTGGGTCAACACCCACTTCATGCTGGTCAGCGAGATGCCCCATGGCGGCGTGAAGCTGTCCGGGTACGGCAAGGATCTGTCCATGTACGGCCTGGAAGACTACACCGTGGTGCGGCATGTGATGTTCAAGCACTGATACAAGGCATCGTGAATCCCCCGGGCAAGCCGCCTGCCGGCCGGGCCCGGATAACTGCAAGAGGCTATGCATGAACAACATCGAGACCTTTGAGAAACTCGAATCCAACGTCCGGATGTATTGCCGTGACCTGCCCCTGGTGTTTGATACCGCCCAGGGCAGCAAGATCCACGCCGAGGATGGCCGTGATTATCTGGACTTCTTCGCCGGCGCCGGGGCGCTCAACTATGGCCACAACGACCCGCGCATGCGCGATGCCCTGATCGACTATCTGTCGGCCAATGGGGTGACCCATGCCCTAGACCTGCACACCAGCATGAAGCGTCGCTTCCTGGAGTCGATCAAGCGCGACCTGTTCGATCCGCGGGGCTGGGACTACAAGGTCCAGTTCACCGGCCCCACCGGCGCCGACGCGGTGGAGGCCGCGCTGAAGCTGGCACGCAAGGCCACCGGGCGGACCAAGATCGTCTCCTTCTATGGTGCTTACCATGGCATGACCGCCGGGGCCCTGGCGGTGACCGGCAACCGCACTCGGCGCGGCGCCGGTTTGTCCTCCGAGGTGATTTTCGTTCCCTACGAGGACAGCCCATACGGCGAGTTCGACAGCATCGGTTTCCTCGAGCGCCTGGCCAATGACCAGGGCAGCGGCTCGGAACTGCCTGCGGCAGTGATCGTGGAGTCGGTACAGATCCAGGCGGGTGTGTATGCGGCCTCGGACAGTTGGCTGCAACGACTGCGCCAGTGGACCACTGAGCACGGTGTGATTCTGATCTGTGATGAGGTGCAGGCTGGCTGCGGGCGCACCGGGGACTTCTTCGGTTTCGAGCGCTCCGGCATCCAGCCGGACCTGGTGACCTGTGCCAAATCCATCGGCGGCTTTGGGCTGCCAATGGCAATTGTGCTGATTCGCTCCGCGCTGGATGTGTGGCAGCCGGGGGATCACATCGGCACCTTCCGCGGCAACCAGCTGGCGTTTCTCACCGCCCAGATCGCGCTCGGCTACTGGCACGACGAGCAATTCCTCAAACTGCTCGCCGAGAACACTGCGCTCATGGCGCGAGCGGTCGCCGACATCGCCGAGATTCCGGGCGTGGTCGGTGCACGCTGCCGCGGCATGGTGGCCGGCATCGACTTCGGCCGTGGCAATGTTGCGCTCAGCAAGGATGCCCAGCAGCGTGCGCTTCGGGCAGGCCTATTGGCGGATCGCTGCGGCCCGAACGGAGAAATCATCAAGCTGATGCCTCCCATCAACACACCCACCGATCAGCTTGCACAAGGCTTGAGGATCTTCGCCGAGTCAGTGGCGGCAGCGCTGGGCAAGTAAATGGATCAGGACGCCAGGGCAGCACGTGGGCATGCCCGTGCTGCAAAGGGGCCAGTGATCGGCAACCCGTCACAGGAGGAAAACCAGCTGATGAAAAGTGTCGCTTCAACCAAGCAGAACGATCTGTCGTTCCTTATCCATCCCTATACCAACTTGGCCCTGCACCGCGAGGTCGGGCCTGTCGTCATCGCCAAGGGTGATGGCATACGGGTGATCGATGACCAGGGCAATGCCTATATCGAAGCCATGTCGGGCCTCTGGAGCACGGCATTGGGGTTCAGCGAACAACGCCTGGTCGATGCGGCCATGGAGCAGTTCAAACAGCTGCCGTACTACCACAACTTCAGTCACAAGACCCATGCTCCCGCCGCGGCTCTGGCCGCCAAGCTGGCTGAACTCGCCCCCGGTGACTTGAACCATGTGTTCTTCACCAATTCCGGTTCCGAAGCCATCGACTCGGTGGTGAAGGTGGTCTGGTACCTGAACAACGCACTGGGCAGGCCCGCGAAGAAAAAATTCATCGCTCGCCAGCAGGCCTATCACGGAACCACCGTGGCTTCGGCGAGCCTGACCGGTATCCCGTCGATTCATCGCGACTTCGATCTTCCGGCGATTCCCGTACACCACCTGACCTGCCCGAACTATTACCGTCTGGCCAAGCCCGGGGAAAGCGAAGAGGCGTTCTCGATGCGCCTGGCGCACGAGCTGGAGCGGCACATCCTGGCTGAGGGGCCGGAGACCATCGCCGCCTTTATCGGCGAGCCGCTCATCGCCGCGGGCGGAGTGCTGCCACCTCCCAAGGGCTACTGGGCGGCGATCCAGGCGGTGTGCAAGCGCTATGACATCCTGCTGGTGATCGACGAGATCGTCACCGGCTTTGGCCGGCTGGGCACGATGTTCGGTGCTCAGCTCTACGATATCCAGCCCGATATCATGGTGCTTTCCAAGCAGCTCACCTCGTCCTATCAGCCGCTGGCGGCCTTGCTGGTGTCCGATGCCATCAATGAGGTTCTGGTGAGCCAGAGCGATCGCCTGGGGGCGTTCGTGCATGGCTTGACCACCAGCGGTCATCCCGTCGCCACGGCCGTGGCCCTGGAAAACATCAGCATCATTGAAGAGCGTGACCTGGTTGGCCATGTCCAGCGTTTGGCTCCGGTGTTCCAGAGCCGGCTGCGGGCTTTCGAGGATCATCCCCTGGTGGGCGACGTGCGCGGAGTAGGGCTGGTGGGCGGGATCGAGCTGGTGGCGAACAAAGCGCAGAAACAACCGTTCAGCCAGCCGGGAATCCTGGGCAGCTACATCTTCAAGCAAGCCCACAAGCATGGGCTGATCATTCGCTCCATATACGACACGGTCGCCTTCTGCCCGCCGCTGATAACCACGGAGGAGGATATTGACGCCATCTTCAGCGCATTCGAGCGGACCTTGAGCGACGCAACGGACTGGGCGCGGTCACAGAACCTACTTTGAACCAAGGCCTGCACAGCCACCCCGCTGGCTGTCCAGGCAACCCCACAGAGCAGGTAAAACAACAACCATGAGGGTTTGACTGTGCACGAGCAAAATGAAGCGAGCTTCGACTTTGATGTGTCCGTGGTGGGACTTGGCGCCATGGGAACGATCATGGCGCAAGCCTTTCTCAAACAGGGCAAACGCGTAGCGATTTGGAATCGATCACCCGGCAAGGCCACAGCGCTGGTGGCCGCTGGCGCTCACCTCTGCGACTCTGTCGAGGCCGCGCTCGACGCCAGCCCGGTTGCGGTCTTCGTGCTTCTGGACAACCAGGCAACACTTGAAGTGCTGGGGATGGCGGGGGTGACGCGTGCACTCGCCAATCGCACGATCGTCGACTACACCACCAGCGCCGAAGAAGAGAGCCTGGAGCTTCAGGCACTCATCAATCGGGCGGGCGGTCACTATCTCAAAGGGACGATAGTGGCCTACCCACGCAATGTCGGTCATCGTGAAAGCCACTGCATCCATACTGGCGAACGTGAAGCCTTCGAACAGCATCGGGCACTGCTTGAAGTACTTGCCGGCCATGCAAGCTTCCTTCCCTGGGAAGAGGCCTTCGCCTTTGGAACCGTGCTTCACGCACATGCATTCGCCGCCATGGTTACGTTTTTCGAGGCCGTGGCTGCGAGCGAGCGATTTGGCCTGTGCAACACGGCGACGCCCCGACGCCTGCTCGATACGTCGCGCTTTTTTATCGCCGACGCACTCGAGGAAGCGGTACGCCGGCTCGAAACAGGGGACTTTGCAGGCGATCAGGCGAGGCTCGATGTGCACGCGGGCGCCTTTGCCAACATTGCCCAATCCCAGCATGCACAAGGCGCCTGGACGCCGGTATTCGACGCGGTGTGCCAGGTCGCGCAGCGTGCGCTATTGATGGGCTACGGCGATCAGGACATCGCGGCCGCCACCCAGGTGTTCGCAACGAGTGCCCCCTTACAAGAGCCGCGCGGTAACTGACGGGGCATCGCGATTGCTTTACCGTTGATCCTGTTCGATGTACCTGGGCATTCATCCCATTGCCTCACCGAGGCAATGGGATGTTCATTATCGACCCAGCAGCATCATCCATGCAGCAGTGTGGATCTACAGTGGGAGGTTCATGCGCCGGTGGCGGGTTCTTCATGAACAGTATCCGAGGAGGACCCTGGTGCTTGCCTTGGCCGGTTTTCCCATTGCAGCAGAAGGGAAATGCCACAAGGTAAAACCGTCAAGGTCACTATTGTCGCCACGGCCAACCCACCAATCACCGCATAAGCCATAGGGCCCCAGAATATCTGCGGGGCGATCGGGATCATGCCGAGGATAGCGGCGCAGGCGGTCAACAGAATCGGCCGGGCGCGGTGCATCGAGGCGTGCACTATGGCCTCGGAGGGGGATTGGCCAAGCCGCATGTTGATGTCGACCTCCTCAATCAGGATGATCGCGTTGCGCACGATCATGCCCACCAGGGCGATGACCCCCAGCTGCGCGACAAAACCCATGGGCGTTGCCGTCGGCAACATGGCCAGAACCACACCGATGAGCCCGAACGGAGCCATCGCCAACGCCAGGAACATGCGCGAGAAACTGCGCAGTTGCACCATCAGCAGCACGCACATCACCAGTGCCGTGATGGGCAGCACGGCGGCGAGTGATTTGCTGCCCTTGGCCGCTTCCTCGACTGCGCCGCCGACTTCAACCTTGTAGCCCTTGGGCAGCTCGGCAGAGAACCGTGACACGGCAGGCGCCAGTGCTTGAACCACGGTGGCCGCCTCGAGCCCTTCGCGAACGTCGCCCTGTACGGTGATCAGGGGCAGGCGCTGGCGGCGCCAGACGATGGGGTCTTCCACGCCGAAACTGAGCTTGGCGATCTGCGTCAAGGGAACGCTATGGCCAGCTGCCGTGCGCAACTGGAGATTAGCGAGGGTTGCCAGGTTGGTGCGTTCGCCGATTTGCGCGCGGATCACCACATCGATAAGCCGCTCCTGATCGCGCACCGTGGTGACCGACGAGCCGGAGAAGATGGTTGCCATGGCACTGGCGATGTCTTCCGAGGAAAGCCCCAATGCCCGCGCCTGGGTCTGGTCGACTTCGACCCGCACGCTGCGTTGTGGCTCGCCGGACAGCAGATGCACCTCTCGGGTGTCGTGGTTGGCAGAGATCAGGTTGGCCAGGCGCGTGGCGATATCACGCACCTGGTTCTGATCGGGGCCAGTGACGCGGTACTTGAGCGGCCAGCCTACCGGAGGGCCGAGTTCCAGCGGCGTCGCACGGGCGATCAGCCCGGAGAACTGCGTCTTGAACGCCTCAGCCAGCCTGGCCTGCAACGCATCACGCTGCTTGACGCTTTTGGCCACCACCACCGTCTGGGTGACGTTCTCGTTCTGCAGCAGCACCTCCATGGGCAGATAGAAACGAATGGCGCCGGAGCCGATGTAGGTGGAGAAGCGCTCGACATCCGGGTCGTTCTTCAGCAACTCCTCGAGTTTTGAGGCCTGGCGTATGGTTGCATCCAGCGAGGCATTCTGCGGCAGCGTCAGGCTGACCAGCAGTTCGGGGCGGTCGGAGGGCGGGAAGAACTGCTGTTCGAGGTAGCTTGCCCCGCCGAGCGACGCCACGAAGGCCGCGCCGGCAAAGCCCAGGGTCAGCGCCCGATGCTTGAGGGCCCAGGCCAGCGCCCGTTCGTAGGCGTTCATCACGCGCCCGCCGCCATGCCCGTGATGGGGCATCGACTTGGGCAGGATCAGGGTCCCGAGCAAGGGCGAGAACAGCACCGCAACCACCCAGGAAGCCGACAGCGAGATCAGCACCACCATAAACATCGAGTAGCAGTATTCACCCGCGCTCGAGGCGGCGAACCCCACCGGGATGAACCCGGCGATCATCACCAGGGTGCCGGTCAGCATCGGGAAGGCAGTTGAATCGTAGGCGAAGCTCGCTGCCCGCTTGAGGTTCCAGCCTTCTTCGAGTTTGCCGACCATGGCCTCGACGGTGATCATCGCGTCATCCACCAGCAGGCCGAGGGCGATGATCAAGGCCCCCAGCGAGATGCGTTGCAGGCCGATGCCTGTCAACTCCATACCGATAAAGGTCATGGCCAGAACCAGAGGGATCGAGAGGCTGACCACCAGCCCCGCGCGCACGCCGAGCGAGAGAAAGGACACCGCGAGCACGATCGCCACCGCTTCGGCGAGGACCGTCAGAAAACCACTGACGGCCTGCTTCACCACGGTCGATTGGTCGGCGACCTGGATCATCTCGATACCGTGGGGCAGGGAGGCCTTGACCTCATCCATGCGGTTGCGAACCGCTTCGCCAAAATTCAGCAGGTTGCCACCCGAGGCCATCGAGATGGCAAGGCCTAGGGCTTTCTCGCCATTGACCCGGAACAGCGGGGCTGGCGGGTCGGCCGGAATTCGCTGGACAGTGGCCAGCTCGGTGAGGGGCACGAAACGCTCGTTTGCCCGCAGCGTCACATTGCGCAGGCTCTCCTCGGAGGCGAAGCCGCCACTGACGCGCAGGGCGATCTTGTCCTCGGCCAGCCGCACCGTGCCAGAAGGTATCACCGCGTTCTGCGCCTTCAAGGCCCGTAGGACGGCTTCTTCATCAAGCCCGAAGGCGGCCAGCCGGCCAGGGGAGAACTCGATGACAATCTGCTCTTCCTGTACTCCCAGCAACTGCACCTTGCCGATTCCGGGAATCCGCAGCAGCTCCGCACGCACGCCTTCGAGGTAGTCACGCAGTTCACGGTCGGAGAACCCCTCGGCGGTGAAGCCGAAGATCTGCCCGTAGGTGTCGCCGAATTCGTCGTCGAAGGAGGGGCCCTGCACGCCGCTTGGCAGCGTGGCGGTGATGTCGGCCATCTTCTTGCGAACCTGATACCAGGCATCGGGAACCACTCGCGCCGGCGCATCGTCGCGCAGGTTGACCATGATCACGGTTTCGCCAGGGCGCGTGTAACTGTCGAGCCGGTCGAGATAGGGGATCTCTTCGAGCTTCTTCTCCAGGCGGTCGGTCAGGAGTTTCGTCGTGTCGTCGATGGTCGCTCCGGGCCAGTGGGCGCTCACGACCATGGTCTTGATGGTGAAGGCCGGGTCTTCGTTGCGACTCAGCTTGGCATAGCTCAGCGCACCACCGACCAGGGTCACCAGCATGAGGAAGAACATCAGTGGCATCTGGCCGATCGACCAGGCCGAGAGGTTGAAGCCGCGGGAATCTGCAGGCGGGGTCGGGCTGGGTTTCATTGGGCCACCTCGGCAGTATCGTAGACGACCTTTTGCCCGGTCCGGAGCTTGCTGACCCCGGCCGTTACCACTGCATCGCCTTCGCTCAATCCGGACTCGACCAGTGCTTGCGTGGCGGTATAGCGGGTGACGACCACAGGTTTGCGAACCAGCAGGTGATCGGAGGGCTGAACCACAAAGACTGCCGGCTTGCCGTCCTCGCTCGTCAGGGCCGAGGCGGGGAGAATGAACAGGGTTTTGCCGGGCAACAGCAGACGGCCTGTCACGGTGGCTCCCAAAGTCATGGCCGGCGGGGTTTGCGGCAGCGCAATGCGCACCCGATAGGTGCGGGTGGCGGCATCTGCGGTTGGGCTGGAATCACGGATCGAGCCAATGACCTTGATCTTGGGGTCCGACACCAGCGCGACTTCGACTTTCACGTCCGAGACCACTGAGGTGTAGAGGCGCTCAGAGATATTGAAGACCGCGTCACGCTCCTGCGTCGAGGCGAGCTTGAACGCCAGCTGACCGGCATCGATCACCTGGCCGTTATTGACCATCACCGCGCTGACGATGGCGGCATCGGGCGCACGCAACTCGGTGTAGCTCAATTTGTTGCGTGCCGTGAGCAGCCCGGTTTTCGCGACATTGAGCCTTGCGTTGGCCGCCCGCCAGTTGGCTGCTGCCTCATCCACCCGGGCCCGTGCAACGAACTGTTTGTCGAAGAGCATGCGCTGGCGATCAAGCCCCGAGCGGGCAAATTCTTCTGCCGCTTCCGCGCTGCGCACTTCGGCCTCGGCCACCCGTACCTCATTCTGCACATCATTGGGATCGAGCGCGGCTAGCACCTGCCCCTTGGAAACGACCGTCCCGACGTCAACGCTACGGGTCGCAATGCGCCCCGCGATACGAAAAGCCAGATCGGTCTCGATATGAGCGCGGATCTCGCCCGTCTGGGCAACTTCTTCGCCTATCACCCCAGGCTTGGCGATCACCGCACGGACGGGGCGCGGGGCCTCTTCCGTGCGTTTTTCTTCCTGGCAACCCGTAAGGAGCAGGCCAAGGCCGCACACCAAGCCACATACCCGTAATGCCGTAAGCACGCTCATTTATTTTTTTCCCGATCTAGTAAGACACGCAAGTCAAGGTGTTCACCCTCAAGTAAACCCAGCCACTCTTTGAAACAAGCCAATGAAGGTCAGCTCGAGTCCCCGTCAGCTCACTGCAAGGCTAGTGGAAAAAACGGCACTGAAATTGGCCTTGCGGCTCTGCAGGAGCGTTGCACCCGAGTACCGGGGCTACTCGCTGGACAGCGCTTCCCAGACCTGATGGGACGGCATATTCAGCTCCAAGCAGATCTGGGTCAGCAGCAACGCGACGAAACAGGCCAGGCCAATGCCCAGGCTCAGGTCGGCGATGTCGATTAGCTTGACGATGGAAACCAGGATCCCGAACAGGTAGACCTCGAGCATCCCCCACTCGCGCAAGTGGTGATAAACGCGGTAGAGCGACATGCCGCTACGGCGTGCCAGCTTGAATCGCAGGCTCAACAGCACCAGCAACTGGCACAGCAGCTTGAGCAGGGGAATTGCCATGCTGCTCAGCAGCACCACCACGGCGACCCCTTGCATACCGCTTTCGAACAGCCCGAGCACACCGCTCCAGACCGTTTCGCTGCGAGTTTGCCCGAGCAGGGTCAAATGCATGATCGGCAGGAAATTGGCCGGGATGTAAAGGAGCAGGGCAGTCAGGACCAGGGCCAAAGAGCGGCTCTGCCACTGATGGCGATGAATGGCCAGCTCGTAGCCGCAGCGTGGGCAGCAGCTCTTTTCACCGGGCTCGAGCGGTTCCCGACGCATCAGCAGGTCGCACTCGTGGCAGGCGACCAGCGCTTCCAGGGGCAGCTTTGGCAAGTTGCCAGTGTGGGTCAGGGGCATTGGACCGGTGGGTCTCCGGAAGGGTGAGTATCGAGGGTTGAATTATTCAAATGAGTCACTATTGACTCAATAGGTGCCGAAAAGTACCATCCGCGGCGTTTTCAATCAAGCCTTGGGTGAGTCATGGGCAATGTGCGTGCAATAGAAATGGCTGGGCCACCCGCCCTGGACAAGTGTTCGATGCACGTCGGGATCTGCCTGGCGGGCAGCTCTGGAGGAGGGTAGCGGTGCACGCCATCGATGCCGGCATCCAGGTCTGCGGTGAATGCCATCAACTCAATCCAATCGACGACCGCCAGCCTGGGTACTGCAGTCGCTGCCAGGCACTGCTGCATGTGCGCCGGCCTGACAGCATCAAGCGCACCTGGGCCTTGCTGATCACCGCAATGCTTCTCTACATCCCGGCCAACCTGCTGCCGATCATGACGGTCAGCGTGTTCGGCAAAGGGGCGCCGGCCACCATCATGAGCGGGGTGGTCAGCCTGCTACAGCTGGGGATGATCCCTATCGCCCTGGTGGTGTTCGTGGCCAGCATCGTGGTGCCCACCTTCAAGCTGGTGGGGATCGCTCTACTGCTCTATTCCGTCCAGCGACACCAGCCGATGTCGGCCCGCCAGCGGATCATCATGTACCGCTTCATCGAGTGGGTAGGGCGCTGGTCGATGCTCGACATCTTCGTCATCGCCATCCTGGTGGCGCTGGTGAACTTCGGCAATCTGGCGCGCATCGAGGCCAACCTCGGCGCCGCCGCCTTTGCCAGCGTGGTGGTACTGACCATGCTGGCCGCAGTGACTTTCGATCCCCGGCTGATATGGGACAACACCAATTTGGACAATGAAAATGAGTGACCTGGCTGTGCCGAAAAAACACCCGACCTCCAGTTGGTCGGCGATCTGGATCCTGCCGCTGCTGGCCCTGGTCATAGGTGCCTGGCTGACCTGGCGCGCCTACGATGAGGCCGGTCCAATCATCCAGGTGCGCTTCGAGAGCGGCGACGGTATCCAGGCCAAGAAAACCGAGGTGCTGTACAAGGGCATCTCGGTGGGCAAGGTGGTGGAGCTGAATGTCAGTGACGACATCAAGGGCGTGATTGCCTCCATCGAGATGACCAAGGAAACCCAGAAGTACCTGAATGAAGATACCCATTTCTGGCTGGTCAAGCCGCGGGTGTCCCTGGCGGGTGTCACCGGCCTGGAGACCCTGGTATCCGGGGTTTACATCGCGGTGGACCCGGCCAAGGGTGACAAAGGCGACCAGGGGCTTCGCTCCTTCGCGGCCTTGAAGGAGCCGCCGCCGATGTCGGAGAAGGTTCCAGGCCTGCACATCACCCTCAAGGCCGAGCGCCTGGGCTCGCTGGAGCAGGGCAGCCCAGTGTTCTACAAGCAGATCCTGGTGGGCCAGGTGAAGAGCTTCCAGCTTGGCGAAGACCAGCGCACCATCGAGATCAAGGTGCACATCGAGCCGGCCTACGCCGACCTGGTGCGCAAGCACACGCGCTTCTGGAACGCCAGCGGCATCTCGATCTCCGGTGGCCTGTCGGGCTTCAAGGTGCGCAGCGAGTCGCTGCTGACCCTGGCCGCGGGCGGTATTTCCTTCGCCACGGCGGACAACCACCGCGACAGCCCACCCACCGACCCGACCAAGCCGTTTCGCCTGTATGAGGACTACGACGCGGCCCAGGTCGGCCTGCGGGTGAAGCTGAAGATGAAGGACCTGAGTGAAATCGAGCCCGGGCGCACCCCGGTCATGTACAACGGCGTGCAGGTCGGCCTGGTCAAGACCGTCGACATGAACCAGGACTTCAGTGGTGCCACCGCTGAGCTGGCGATGGACCCGCGGGTCGAGGCCCTGCTGCTGGAGGGCACCGAGTTCTGGACCGTGAAGCCGAATATCTCGCTGGCTGGGATCACTGGCCTGGATGCCCTGGTCAAAGGCAACTACATCGCCGTGCGTTTTGCCAAGAGCGGGGCGCCGCGCCGGGAATTCAGCGCCCGCTCCAAGGCGCCGCCCATGGACATGAACGTACCGGGCCTGCACCTGGTGCTGACCAGTGACCGGCGCGGTTCGGTGGAGGTCGGGGCGCCGGTGCTCTACCGGCAGATCCGTGTCGGTAGCGTGCAGAGCTACCAGCTGTCGGCGGATAACCAGCAAGTGATGATCGGGGTGCATGTCGAGCCCGAATACGCGCGCCTGGTGAACAGCTCCACGCGCTTCTGGAACGCCAGCGGCGTGACCCTGAGCGGCGACTTCACCGGGGTCAAGGTCAAGAGCGAGTCGCTGCAGACCTTGATCAATGGCGGCATCGCCTTCGACACCCTGGACCCCAAGGCGTCGTCCTCGGGCGAGGATCGCCGGTTCGCCCTCTACGACAGTGAGGAGACCGCCATGGCCCGCGGTGTGGAGGTCCAGCTGGGTGTCGAGGATGCCGAAGGCCTGCGCGAAGGGACGCCGATTCGGTTCAAGGGGCTGGTGATCGGCAAGGTCGAGAGCGTCGACTTGAAGGGCGACCTGTCCGGCGTGCAGCTCAAGGCGCGACTGCTGGCCAACGGCGAACAGTTCGCCCGCAGCGGCACGCGCTTCTGGGTGGTACGCCCGGCGCTCGGCCTGCTGCGCACGGAAAACCTCGGCACCCTGGTCAGCGGTCCCTATATCGAGGCGATGGCCAGCAGTCGCCCGGGCGAGCGCCAGACGCGCTTCCAGGCCCTGGCCGAAGCACCCAACCTGCTGGGGCTCGGCGCTGGCCTGCGGCTGACCCTGAGCGCCCCGGACAAGGGCTCGCTCAAGCTCGGCAGCCCGGTGAGCTACCGCAAGATGGTGGTGGGCAAGGTCATCGACATGAGCCTGGGGCAGCAGGCGGACCGAGTACTGATCAGCGTTCTTATCGAGCCGCGTTATGCACCCCTGGTGCGCACCGGCAGTCGCTTCTGGAACGCCAGCGGCGTGGGCATCGAGGCGGGTCTGTTCAAGGGGGTTTCGCTGCGCACCGAGTCCCTGGAAGCCATGGTGGCGGGCGGCATAGCCTTCGCCACGCCAGACAACGGGCAGATGGGCGATGCGGCCAAGCCGGGTCAGACCTTCGCCCTGTTCGGAGCCGTCGACGAGCACTGGCTCGAGTGGGCGCCGAAGATTTCCCTCACGGAAGCCGCGCAGTGATTGCGCGATTTATTTTAGTTAATGCAAGAGGAGTCAACTGATGTCCAGGCGTCTATTTTGTGTCGCTGTGCTCGCTGCCGGCTGCGCCTTTGCCGCGCAGGCCCAGGAAGTACAAACCCAGGAAGCGCAAGCCCAGGAACCCCTGCCTTCGGTGGAGCAGGTGATGAGCGATCACAAGGAGAAGATCAACAACCAGATCGAGACCATTAACTACAAGCGCAAGCGTGTGGTAGAGGCCAATATGGGGCTCGACAGCGGGCAGGCCGAAACCTTCTGGCCGATCTACGGCCGTTACCGTAATGAACTGGATAGCTTGAACAGGAACTCGTTCGAGCTGCTGCTTGAGTATGCGCGGGCGTACGGCTCCGGAGCGGTGAGCAATCAAGATGCGGCCAAGATGATCAAGGTTTACAAGGCTCTGCAGGTGAAGCGGCAAATGCTCTTGAGTCGCTATATCGATGAAGTCTCCGAAAAAATGTCGTCAGTCACCGCCATGCGCTTTTTGCAAATAGAAGAGCAACTGGATGCCGTGGAAATGCTGGAGACCGGGCAGCGCATTCCCCTGGTTGGTACTACCTCGAATCGTCTGTAAGCCCAGAGCGCCGCAAGCCAATGGCTCAGCCTGATTGCGGCCTAGCTCTTTCTCGGCGCACGCCTGCTTAACGTCGCACCTTGATGCTCGCCTGCGGTTTGCCATGATTGCAGGCGCAGCTGACCCGTGGCGATCGGCCAAAGACTACAGATAGCCAGTCACTTTTCCCGGCGCCGCCGGGCTCGAGCCCAGCACTTCAGTGTTCGGGGTATCGTGCGAGGCCTGCATGTCCTGTGCAAATCACACCAAAATAATAAAAATCTTGTGCACTTTGCACCTTGCCCCCCGGAATGCAGCAGACTTAATATGATCAAGCGATCAAATCATTTGATCAAGTCTCTAAAACACAACAATAGGAGGCGACATGTCTTCTCACGCAGTTCTTCCGGCTGAGCCGTTAGATGTACTAATCATGGGCGCTGGTGTGTCTGGAATTGGCGCAGCCGCATATTTGCGACGTCACCAGCCTGGCAAGGTCTTTGCGATTCTTGAGTCCCGTGAACGAGCGGGAGGAACGTGGGACTTGTTTCGCTATCCTGGTATTCGCTCTGATTCGGACCTGTATACCTTTGGGTTCGATTTCAAACCCTGGACCAAGGCCAAGTCCCTGGCGGACGCCAAAGACATCCTCGAGTACCTGGGTGAGACGGTCGACGAGTACGGGTTGCAGCCATACATCCAGTACAAGCAAAAAGTGCTTTCGGCAAACTGGCAGAGCGACAAGGGACTGTGGGCCGTTGAGGTCGAGGACGGCAACCTCGGAGAAATTCGCACGGTCCAGTGCCGCTGGTTATTCAGTGCCGGTGGCTACTACAGGTATGACCAGGGGTTCAGCCCACGCTTCGAGGGCTCGGAGCAATTCAAGGGGCAGATCATTCACCCGCAGCACTGGCCGGAAGACCTGGACTACGCCGGCAAGCATGTGGTGGTGATCGGCAGTGGCGCCACGGCAGTGACCTTGATCCCGGCCATGGCGGATAAGGTGGCCAGCATTACCATGCTGCAGCGCACGCCGTCTTACATCGTCAGTCAGCCCGCCAATGACTCCATTGCCGCCTTCCTGCGTAAAGTGCTGCCCGAGCAGACCGCTTATTCATTGACGCGCTACAAGAATGCCAAGATCACCTTGGCTTTCTGGGCGTTCTGTCAACGCTTCCCCAAACTTGCCCGCAAACTGATTATTTGGCTGACCCGCAAGGAGTTGCCGAAAAATTACCCTGTGGACGTTCATTTCAACCCGCCATACAACCCCTGGGACCAGCGACTGTGCTCGGTTCCTGAAGGCGATCTGTTCAAGGTCATCAGTTCGGGTAAAGCCTCTGTGGTGACCGACCATGTGCAGCAATTCACCGAGTCGGGGGTTTTGCTCAAGTCCGGAAAAGAGCTCAAGGCCGATATCATAGTCACGGCCACCGGGCTGAATGTTCAGCTCTTCGGCGGCATTGCCCTGCACAAGGATGGTGAGCCGGTGACCCTGAGCCAGACGCTGGCCTATAAAGGCATGATGTTGTCCGGCGTGCCGAATTTCGCTTTTGCGGTGGGTTATACGAACTCCTCCTGGACCTTGAAGGTATGCCTGCAGTGCGATCACTTCTGTCGCCTGCTGGGCTACATGGACGAGCAGGGCCATGCTGTGTGCGAGCCGCAGGCACCGGAAGGGATCGAGACTCGCCCCCTCCTGGACTTCGGTGCGGGATATGTGCAGCGCGCCCTGGACGGCATGCCGCGGCAAGGCCCCAGTGAGCCCTGGGTCATGTCGATGGATTACTTCCGCGATGTGAAACTGTTACGCCGTGGGACGGTGGCTGAGGACTGCCTCAAGTTCACGTCGGCACCCGCTGTTCGCCTGAAGAACAACGTTGAGCTGCAGCCAGTGAGTAGTGGCCGATGAGCAAAGACCAGTTCTGCATGGTGCCGGGCAAGGGAAGTCTCTGCTATCGCAGTTATGGATCTGAAACCGACCCCGCAGTGATCCTGGTGGTGGGCCTGGGATTGCAACTGACCTACTGGCCGCCATCGATCATTGCCGGTTTGGTCGCCAAGGGCTTGCGGGTCATCACCCTGGATAATCGTGATTCGGGCAGGTCATTTTTCACCGATGTAACACCGCCAACGGTTATCCAGCAGTTTTTCCGCAAACCGACCCCGGGCTACGACATAGGCGACATGGCGGATGACGTCATCGACCTGATGGACGCGCTGCAGCTAGAGGCGGCGCACCTTGTGGGGATGTCGATGGGCGGCATGATTGCCCAGACACTCGCTGCGCGTTACCCCCAGCGGGTCAGGACCTTGACCTCGATATTTTCCAATACCGGAGCGGCCCGGGTCGGGCAACCGGCGCTCAAGGCGATCTTGCAGGTCCTGCGTCGTCCGCCCAGGAACCAGAATGAAAGTGTCCGCGACTATGTCGATATCATGAGCGTTATTGGCTCCAGCCTCGAGTGGAACGAGGAAGGCTTGCGTTGTTATGCGGCAGAGGCCTGGGAGAGAGGAGGCTGCGAGTTAAACCACCTGGGTACATCCCGGCAAGTGGGGGCCATTATCAACTCGGGTGACCGCACCAAGGAACTTCAGCAAATCAGATGCAGCACGCTGGTGATTCATGGGGACAAAGACCTCATGGTTGCCACCAGCGGAGGATTTGCCACTGCAGCCGCTATTTCTGGGGCAAAGTTGGTTCTACTGCCGGGCATGGGGCACGACTTTCCGAGTTCGCTATCAGGCACACTGCTTTCGCTCTTGGCAGGGCACATGTTGTAGAGCGTATTGCCTCACAGAGGCTGTTATTGGGGAATTGAGAGAGGTATTGGCACTGGCCTCATACATCGAGGCGGCAAGCTGCAACGGCTTTCGATGCGTGATCTTTGCACTGCCGATATAAGGATTCCGACTGCATGGTAGGCCATCGGCCTGCTCTTTTACCGCCCTACGGGGCGGTTTTTTTTATTCGCGGCAAGGGGCCGAGGGAGAAGTACTTTTGGCAGTGAGAGAAGGGCGATATCAAACCCTGAAGGGAGCGTTACGTAGCAGGCGGGGCTGTCTTTTGACACCCTGTTGCTTTTGCCACTGCGACGGGGTTACTCCAAACCATCGATTGAATGCACGGTTGAATCCACTGGGGGTCGAATAACCAAGCAACCCGGACATTTGCGCCATGCTGATTGACGAATCCAGCAGGTATTGGCCGGCCAACTCCTGGCGTGTCTCATCGAGTAGCCGCTGGAAAGACGTGACTTTGTGTTCAAGCCAATGCTGCAAGGTGCGTGGATGAATGGCCAGGCAGTTGGAAATCTTCTCGGTAGTGGCTCGCCCGCAGGGTAGTAGGTAGCGCAGCAATTGTTGGATGTAGCTGGATAACTCTTCTTCCGATAATCGCTCGACTTTGTTTATGTGCTTGGCAATCAAGCCATGCAGTGCCTCATTTTTGGCGCCCAATGCCAGGGCAAGATCAGATGAATCGAACTCTAGCGCGGTACTGGGCTCGTTGAACCTGGGCTGCTGACCCAGGGCTTGCAGATAGCTTGATTCATCAAGCAGTGGTGCATGCCGAAAGCGGATCGCTTTGGCTTGCCAATGGCTGCCTGCGAGAGTCCGCATTAGCTGCACTCCAACTCCGCACGCTGACTCCTCGACCTGTTGCAACCCAGGGGTATTCAACTCTTTTAGCCTGTAGCTGAGGATGGCGCGTTCACCTTCGATATCCAGCTCAATGACCGCATCGTTGAAATACAGCGAGTAACTTGCTTGCAACTCGGTCAGGGCATCTCCCAGCGTTTTGCTGTTGCGGATCAGATAGAACAGATCTCCGAAAACATCGACACCTTGATAAAGCCCGAGCTGCAGGCCAAATAGGGCATTGCCGGACTGCGCCGCGCAAAGCTCCAGCAACCTGCAGAATCTACGATAGGGGAGGAGCGCTTCCGGCTTTTGCAAACAATCCAGCGGCAATGAGGCACGACGCAACATTTCCGCCGAGTTCAGGCCCTGGCGTTTGGCAAACGCATGAAAGCCGTGAAGGGCGACGGCACGCACCAGAGGAGTGAACAAAACGCTGGAGCACCTTGGCAGTTTGATTGTCGGACTATTGGGTTGGATCAGAAGGCGGCGCAGATACTGTTGAGTTTTGTTGATCGATGCGTTTTTTCCATTTTTGCGGGCTCATGCCGTTCCAGCGGGTAAACGCGCGGGAGAATGCGCTGAGATCGGCATAGCCTAACAACTCTGAAAGTTGCGTCATGTTCATGGAGGAATCGCGCATGTAGCGAGCGGCCATGGATTGCCGTGTTTCGTCAAGAAGCCTTTGAAAGCTGGTACTTTCGGAGTGCAAGTAACGCTGCAGGCTTCGAGGGCTGATCTTAACCTTCTCCGCAATCTGATCGATAGTGACGTGGCCATTGGGAAGCTGTCTATGCAGCAGCTTCTTTATATAGGAAGGAAACTCTTGCAACCTAAGCTGAGCGAGCTCGCTGATATGGTCTTTTGCCAGTTCGTTGAATTTCTCATCTATTGTATTCGGGACCGCGTTCAGCAGTGATTCGGCAAAGACCCAGGCATTGGCCGGACTGTTGAAGTGAGGCGTTACACCCAGAAGCTGTCTGTAGACGCTGAGCTCTCCCAGTGCGGGGTGTCGCATCTGCAAGCCGAGAGGTTTCCAAGGGTATCCAAGTAAAGACTGGATGAGCCTGGCGCAGACAGCCATGGTCCACTCCACTGCCTGCCTGGTAGAAATCGCGTCTCCATCAATCAACTCGTAGATGAGTTGTGCACCAGTAGCCTTGCGCTGGAGATAGAGGTCCGCCCCGGTACTGTGAAAATGGAAGTACCGAGTCAGCTCTTCCAGTATCTGACCCAAGGTGCTGGTGCTTTTGATGACGTAGAGCATGCTGCCCAGGGCTTTCGGGCCTTGGTGAAGACCAAGTTGCAGTCCGAACATCGGATTGTGCGATCGCCTTGCGCATAATTCCAGCAGGTCAACAAACTGCCTGCCGGAGATCACTCCGTCCGCGGCATCTTTGGGAAGTCCTACTTCAGCCAGAACGGTATGCGGTTCGAGGCCCTGGCTAATTGTAAACTCATCAAACCCTGCCAGGGCCGTGCCACGAATGAGGGAAGCCATTTCGATGTTTAGCCTGATTAGCACTGCTTTAGAGGCATTGTATTCCGATGGATAGCCCCTTTGCCTGGATACCTTTCTCCATGTAGTCGTAGCGTTGATTGGGCAGGACTAGCGTTGATCACTGGCCTGTTTCGATGCGCGAATTGGCTATTTTGTGGCGCGATTTATCAAGCTTTATCGGGCCTCGCAGACCAGACTCAAGTTCACCAATAATAAAAACGCGATTTCTGGAGGTGTGCTATGCGTCGTCTTGGATTTGCTTGTCTGGCCGTTGTCCTGACCCTGAGCACTCTCTATGTATTGAAACCGGTATTTACCAGATTACCGCCCGACCCTCATATCAAGTATCCGACCGTTAGCATGACCGACGTCTTCCGGCATTTCTGACACGAATCGCCTTGCCGCTCAGGCACACAGATGATTCTGAGGAGTGCCAGGCAATAAGGGGCGAATGGAGGTCATTCAGGGCCGGGTCGGCTAGGGCGTGCTCGACAAAATCCGCTAGCCGCCTTGTGAAAATATCCAGATATGCGGATTGCCGCGCCATGCGGGAGCACGGCGCATCCGAATAGCGTCTCAGTAGCTAGCCACTAGCAGCTTCACTACCTTGCAGGCTGTTTCAGTTTCAACCTCCAGGCGTTCATGGTCGCCGTGAGCAGACCACGCAAGCAGCAGGCC
The DNA here is from genome assembly GCF_046230915.1 of Pseudomonas sp. KCJK8993. Classification (NCBI taxonomy): domain Bacteria; kingdom Pseudomonadati; phylum Pseudomonadota; class Gammaproteobacteria; order Pseudomonadales; family Pseudomonadaceae; genus Pseudomonas; species Pseudomonas sp. KCJK8993. Next base: position 3,841 of record NZ_JBJJLO010000051.1, on the reverse strand, counting down.
ATCGACGAGATTGAGGAACAGGCGACTGATGGTGGTTAACGCGGCCTGATCCAACGCATCGCCGGTCATCTTCCGAATGGCCTGCTGGGTTGCTTCAATGGAAACGGCATAAATCTTCGTCGCCATTTCCGGGTTGTTGCGCATGTTCCAGAAGAAGAGTTCGAACTGCGTAGTGGCCAGCTCGGGGTGCGCGGAAAACCACTTGACCAGTTGGCGCAACATTTCCCCAACCGACTCCGCTGTCGTGGAGCCTTTCGGGACTTGCTTCAGCAATTGCTGAGGCATGTCGATCAGGGACTCGTAGGCCGCATAGAACAACTCGTCCTTGGTGTGGAAAACATAGTGCAGCGAGGCCAGCGGAGAATTCGCTGCTGCCGCGATACGCCGCGTGGTGGCGTCGGCTATGCCGTACTCCGCGATCACCTTGATGGTGGCTTCAATAAAATCCTGTCTGCGCTCTTCCGCGCCTATTCGAGCCATTGAGCGTTCTCCCTTTTCGGTGTTGCCGCCAACCTTTGGTCCAGCGTTGACGGTGACGAATCCTATCGCAAGGTCACTCTCCAATCCATGAGGTCAGTCGATGCGATCCCATTCCTTTTGGAATGGCCACATCAGGTGTGTAGTTGAGGCAAGGGACAAGGTACCGAATCGACCTCGCCAAGGTCATCCCGCAGGCCCGCAAGCGGCAAGTAGAGCGCTGGAATTTGACAGGCGGTTAATGGCCGTGGGAAAGGTACAAAAAAGCCAGATCAACTGACTTGATCATATGTCCATATTCGGTAATTATGAGCTGTCGACGCCGGCAATGCTGGGCTGCAGTTGCGCAAGCACCAGAGTGCGCGCTGTGTCGATCAAGCCGGATTGCCCGGGCTCACTGGATATAACAATGACAAAGCCAGAGAGGTAGAAAGCAGATGGATACACGAAAACTCTCGACGATGAGCAGCGCTGCATCGGTCGATCACGGCGGTGGCGCCAATACCTCCTCTCCTTGTAGCGACCTGGCGATGGCCTACGGCCGAGCCTTGCTGCGCCTCGAAGAAAATCACTTCCATTGCGTTCCCGTTAGCCGCCATGAAGCAACCCGTGGTGGTAACAACGATCCATATTCTGGAGTCATGTGAATGAATGCCTTGAATGACTCGGCCCGCAGTGGCGCCGAATCGTTGAAATTTCGCAGTCTGGGTGGATGGGTGGAGTTGCCGAGCGATTTGCAGCCAGCACTCGAAGGGCAGGTGCAAGCCGATGTAATAGTGGTCGGTGCCGGCTTTGCTGGCTTATCGACAGCGTTGGAACTGAGGGCGCTCGGAGCTGATGTCATCGTGCTGGAGCAGGAGTTCGCCGGTTTCGGCGCCAGTGGTCGCAATGCGGGCTACCTGTTAGGCAGCATGGGGGTCGAGTACGAATTCTTTGCCAATCGGGTTGGGGTGAAGCAAGCAACGCAGTTCATCAGATTCTATGACGAGGCCGTGCCTTACGTGGAAGGCCGATTAAAGACCCTGGGGATCGACTGTGACTACAACCCTTCGGGCGTGCTCCGGGCCGGTGTTCATTCGAGTCAGGAAAAGCGTTTGAGGCAAAACATGGCACTGGGTCAGAAGCTGGGGGCCATGACCCGCTTCGTGGACGGCGACGAGATGCGTGCGCGGGGAATTCCGTCTGCCTTTCTGTTCGCTGCCGAACAGTGCGGCGGCACCTTGAATCCTGGCAAATACGTCAGTGGTTTGCGGCGCGCGGCCATCGAGGCCGGCGTCAGGCTTTACGAGCGCACGCCATTGCTCTCCTTCAGTGAAGGGGCGGTCATCACCTGCAAAACTGCGCATGGCAGTGCAACTGCTCCAGTCATGGTATTGGCGACCAATGCCTATACCCCCCAGTTGGGGGTGTTGCGCAACAAGATCGGGGCAATTCGCGTATCGGCACTCGAAACGCAACCGCTATCGACAGAGCAACTGGCTACCTTGGGGTGGCAAGGGCGGGAAGGGATCATCACGCCGCACTACACCATGGAGAGCCACCGCCTGACGGCGCACGGCACCATGGTGTTGACCGTCAAGAAGCTGGGTTATGCCTACGGTTCGAAAACCCCCAATATCCCTGACCAGGGTGCCTACAAGGCATTGGCCCAGGTACTGCGCGAGCGCTATCCGGCATTGCAGGGCCTTGGCATCCAGCACTGTTGGAGTGGCTACGTCAGTGGTGCCTATGACTTCCTGCCAGTAATAGGTGCAATGGGCGCGAAACAGAATATTTTCTACACGGTCGGCTGCACGGGTCACGGCTTGGGCACTCAATCGTTCGCTGGCTCACTTTTGGCCGCGCAAATCAACGGCGACAAGCCGGAACTGCTGGCGGCGCTGCAACACAAGACGCCCTCCATACTGCCTGAGCCACTGCAATGGTGCGTTATGCAGTCTGGGTTTGCGGCGGCCAAGTTGATGGATACCTGGACTGATAAAAAAGTGCGTAAAGACAAGGCTAGGAAAGGTTGATTGCAATTGATGCAACTGTCTTGTGTCAGTGGGCGTAGAACGTAGAACAACGGCGCGATTCAACTGAGAGAGGTTATTATTGTGCAGCCGATAGAAGTACTTGCCTTGGTTTCATGTGTGTTGCTGATGATATGTGGCCTGTCCTATGGAGTGGCATTCGTTAGGCGTAAAAATTATTTGATTGGAGTGGAGTTTTTGATTGTCGGGATATCTGCGACAAACTTCACAATATTTGTCGCGACGGGCTGGCAGGGTAATTACAATGTCGCCATGTTTCTCGATGCTTTTTCCCGAGGGGTGGGGATTCCCATTATTGCAACACTTGGTTTAATGGCAGTGACGCATAATTACAAGCCATCTCCGGCGAGTGATGTCACGTTGTTCTTGGCCGGGTTCGCGGCTACTGCTATTTACTTTCTATCGAGTGGGCTCAAAGAATACCTCCCCTATTTTTATGTGCTGATGTGGTCAGCTTACACCCTTTACCTGGCATATTTTGTATGGCGACTGGCTCGCGCCAGAGAACCTGTGCATGCGCTGGCGACCCTATTGGGTGGGGTGGCGGGACTCACAATAGCATTGCGATATGACTTCTTTCCGATTCCGGGTGACGACACCAAATTGGTATTTATGACCTTCGCCTTCTTGACCTGGTCTTACTCGATTGTCCAGTCGTTCTATGCCTACGGTGCACTTCAGCGCTCCAGGAAAAGTCCCAGTCAAATCGCGACTCAGTTCCGTTAAGTCGAGTAGGCAGTAGGCACGGCTCTGCTGTGTGCGGCTGTTTATCTGAAGTTACTCCATGGTGGGCCAAAAGCCTGCTTCTTTATCGCCTCTCGGGGCGATTTTTTTTGGTAATTCATCCGCTTTATGAGGGTTTAAAAAATAACTAGATAGCACTGGACACAATCAATGCCAGTGTAGTTCGAAGAGTACTCAAGGCTATGCGTGCACTATGGGCAAGCATCAATTGGTAACACGTGTTCCTTTATTTCCCATGGAACTACCGATATTCGCTGCGCATGAGTTCGGTGCAATGGATAACTAGCTGATTTATCTAAGTTAATCCAGCTGCATCGATTTATGGCATACGGTTTGCTTTTGGTCATTTGACACGATCAATTGACCATGTCGGTTGATCGGGGGTGACAACGCTGATTTTTGTCCGGAAGGCCGGGCAGCCAATTCAAGCCCTTTTTTGAGGAGCCTCCAATGAGAGAAGTCACTACACGGCTGAGGGGGGAAATTTCCACTCGCCATATTTTCAGGCAAGTGCTGGTTACCCTTGCAGCACTGACTGCGGTCTGCTCGGTACAGGCTGCGACCCAGGGAGCAGAGGCTCTGGGCTC
>NZ_JBJJLO010000050.1:0-41893 GCF_046230915.1 Pseudomonas sp. KCJK8993 | reverse complement strand
CCAGTCATGCTGGCTTGGCTTCAGGCTAATGAAGACGTGGATGACGCAAAAATAGTGGCGGCGATGATAGCAAAAGAATGCCCTTTTGCAAGCAAAGGGCCGCACTAGAAGGTCCCGCATTTCCTAAAGTAGCGCTTGAGAATCAATCGCATACACACTAAGCTTCATCAGCGTCAAGGACGACGCCCCCCTTCTTTTGCCTCCTCCGATGTGTAGAGTAGCGGTCACAACAATCCTGTTCAGGAACCGACCATGACCGTGGGCAATCACTCTTCTTTTCACATCAGCGCCGACTTCGACAGCGGCAACATCAATGTGCTGGACACCAGCAATCCGCTCCAGGTAGAGCTGGCCATCCGCCCTGATACCCAGAGCCCGCACTTCCAGTGGTTTCACTTCAAGGTCAGCGGCCTGCATGTCGGCCAGGAACATTGGTTCCGCCTGACCAACGCCAGCCAGTCCTCCTACAACAAGGCCTGGACCGGCTACCACGCCGTCGCCTCCTACGACCACGTGAACTGGTTTCGCGTCCCGACGATCTTCGAAGGCGACGCCCTGCGCTTCAATCTCGAAGCCACCCAGACCCACGCCTGGTTCGCCTACTTCGAACCCTACAGCCGTGGCCGCCACGACTGGCTGATCGACCAGGCCCTGACCAAGGCCGGCACCGAACTGCTGGCCGTGGGCAAGAGCGTCGAAGGCCGCGACATCCAGTTGCTGCGCAAGGGCAGCGGCACCCCAGGCCAGCGCAAGCTGTGGATCATCGCCCAGCAGCACCCCGGCGAGCACATGGCCGAGTGGTTCATGGAAGGCGTGATCGAACGCTTGCAACGCCATGACGACGCCGAGCTCAACGCCCTGCTGGCCAAGGCCGACCTGTACCTGGTGCCGAACATGAACCCGGACGGCGCCTTCCACGGCCACTTGCGCACCAATGCCAAGGGCCAGGACCTGAACCGCGCCTGGCAGGACGCCAGCCAGGAGCTCAGCCCGGAAGTGCTGTTCGTCCAGCAGCAAATGGAGCAGTACGGGGTCGACCTGTTCCTCGACATCCATGGCGACGAGGAGATTCCCCATGTCTTCACGGCCGGCTGTGAAGGCAACCCGGGCTACACCCCGCGCCTGGCCAAGCTCGAAGAACATTTTCGCAGTCACCTGAAGCACAAGACCCGGGACTTCCAGACCCTCCACGGCTATACCCGCGACAACCCCGGCCAGGCCAACATGACCCTGGCCTGCAATGCCGTCGGGGAAAAATACGATTGCCTGGCGCTGACCCTGGAAATGCCGTTCAAGGACCACAACGATGCGCCCAACCCGCTCACCGGCTGGTCCGGCAAGCGCTCCATGCAGCTGGGCAAGGATGTGCTGAGCACCCTGGCCGACCTGGTGGACAGCCTGCGCTGAGCGAAACCCACGACTGCGCGAGCCCCTCGCGCAGTCGTCGCGGTCTCAAGCCACGGGTATCCGCAGGCAGTCCTCCGGCCCCAGCAACCGACCGTCGGCAGAACGCAGCTCCAGCGCCCGCAGCGGTTGCCGGGTCTGGCGGTCGACCAGTTGCGAATGCGCCTCCCCCTCCGCATAGAAAAACGCCTCGCCCCATTGGCGCAAGCCGATGATCAAAGGGAACAGGCCCTTGCCCTTGTCCGTCAGCACGTACTCCTGGTAGGCGCTGCCGTCGGAAGCCGGCACCACGTCCAGCACCCCGTGCTCCACCAAGGTCCGCAGGCGCGCGGCGAGGATGTTCTTGGCCATGCCGAGGTTGCGCTGGAACTCGCCGAAACGGCGGATACCGTCGAAGGCGTCGCGCACGATCAGCAACGACCACCAATCGCCGATGGCGTCGAGTGAGCGCGCCACCGGGCATTCAGCGTCTTGCAGGCGGGTGCGTTTGACCATGGTGGGGAAACTCCGATAAGCCTGGGAAAACTGGTTGCAATATAAAACCGTGACGACTACCGTACAACTGGTTTCATAAAGCAACTAGAAACGGAGCCTGCCATGCCAGCTGATTCGCCCACCATCGCCGCCGCGACGCTCTCATCCAAAGTGGTGCTGCTATTCGCCACCGCCTGCGGCCTGGCGGTCGGCAACGTCTACTACGCCCAGCCGCTGCTGGACGCCATGGCCCAAAGCTTCGGCCTGGCCCCGGCCACCGTGGGCATCGTCATCACGCTGACCCAGGTGGGCTACGGCCTGGGCCTGCTGTTGCTGGTCCCCCTGGGCGACCTGCTCGACCGTCGCCGGCTGATCGTCACCCAGACCCTGCTCTCGGTGCTGGCGCTGCTGGTCGTGGCCCTGGCGCCGAACGGCACCTGGCTGCTGCTGGGCATGGCGGGCGTCGGCTTGCTGGCGGTGGTGACCCAGGTCCTGGTGGCCTACGCCGCCAACCTGGCGCAACCGGAACAACGCGGGCGGGTGGTCGGCGTGGTCACCAGTGGCGTGGTGCTGGGCATCCTCCTGGCCCGTACCGTGGCCGGGGGCATGGCCGACCTGGCGGGTTGGCGTTCGGTGTACCTGCTGTCCGCCGGACTGACCCTGATGGTGGCCCTGGCCCTGTGGCGGGTCCTGCCGGCCGTGCAACGCCCCCCGGCAGCCCAGGGCTACCTGCACCTGTTGGGCTCGCTGCTGCATTTGTTCAAAGAGGAGAAGATCCTGCGTGACCGGGCCGTGCTGGCCATGCTGACCTTCGCCGCGGCCACCACCCTATGGACGCCGCTGGTGCTGCCCCTGAGCGCCCCGCCGCTGTCGCTCAGCCACACCCAGATCGGCCTGTTCGGCCTGGCCGGGGCCGCCGGCGCCCTAGGGGCGGCGCGGGCCGGACAACTGGCCGACCGAGGCCTGGCGCAATGGACCAGCGGCCTGGCCCTGGGCCTGATGCTGCTCTGCTGGATCCCCATCGGCCTGACCCAATGGTCGCTGTGGGCCCTGCTGGTTGGGGTAATCGGCCTCGACCTGGGCCTGCAGGCCGTGCATGTCACCAGCCAGAGCCTGATCTACAGTGTGCGTCCCGAGGCCCAGAGCCGCCTGGCGGCCGGCTACATGCTGTTCTACTCCATCGGCAGCGCCACGGGCTCCATCGCCGCCACCGGCACCTATGCCTGGGCCGGCTGGACCGGCGTCTGCCTGCTGGGCGCGGGCATCAATGCCATGGCGCTGGGCTACTGGCTATGGAGCCTGGCCCCACAGCGCCCGCGCGCCAGCCAGCCCTGCCCGCTGGAAAGTGCCTGACGTTCAGAAACCCACGTCCAGCACCACGTTATCCAGGTAGGTACCGGCCGGCGGCGTGCTCTGGTCGGTATAGATCCTGGCGTTGTAGTTGAACACCTGGCTGCCGGTGCCCAGGCCGTTGCCAGGGTTGACCTCGGCATCGGTACTGGAACGCCGGGCACTGCCGACGCTGCCCCAGCGGGTGGTCCCGGCGCTCTTGAAGATGTCATAGGCCAGGTAGTTGCCGCCGGAGACCATGCGCCGCCGACCGCCAGCACTGATCGGGTTCTGGCCGTCGCTCAAACCCACGGTGTAGGCACTGCCCTTGGTGCAGGCCAGGTTGATGGTCTGCCCGGTGACCGTGGCAAAGGCGCTGACCACCGGTGCGCTGCCGAAGCTGATGTTGGGTGCGGTGATCACGCAGTCGTTGGACACGGTCATGTTCACCGTGAGGCTCTGGGTGCCGCTGCCGATGTCCCGCCCCAGGCAGGCGCCCAAGGCACCGATTCCGGAACAATAGTTCCAGCTCCAGAAGATGCTCAGGTTCTCGGTATAGACCCCCGCCGCGACATTGCTGCCGGTGACGGTGCCCAGGTAGATCGGCACCGTCTTGGCCACCGTGGGGCTGCCCAGCAGGCCCAGCAGGTCGATGATCGAATTGCGCGCGAAGTCGAAGGCCACGCCCCGGGTGATGGGATAGCTGGTGCTGTTGTTGGCATACAGGGTGTAGTTGATGACATCGCCGGTAGGCCCGACCATGCCGCTGGTACTGGAAGTGACGGTGGCGTAGAAGTGGTCGGTGGTGGCCAACAACGACAACAGCGAGCCGGTGCAACTCAGGCCGGCATTGGTGGTGGAAGCCGGCTGCGAGGTAGTGCGCACCAGGATCGAACTGACGGTGCCGAACGCCGCCGGGGTGGTACTGACCGTGGAACAGAGCGCCAGGGCCGGCAGCGCCGGCAACCAGGCCAGCAAGCCCAGGGTCCATAGTCCCCATGTCCGGCCCCGCCAGGCCTTGAATCCATTCATGTGACCTCCTGTGGTGGCTGTGCGGCTACTGGCAGACCAGCGGGCCGATCAGCGGGATCTGCTGTTGCTCCAGATCGATGTCGAACTGCGCCCGGCAATGGCTGCCATCGGCCAGGCCGACCTCCAGGGTGTTATGGGCCGAGAGGTTCTCCAGGTACACCAGGCCATCCCAGCCGACCACCGCTTGCGCCCCGCTCTGCGAGTGGATGACGCTACTGCCCAGGGGCAGTTCCTGCTGGCGAGCGTCCACCAGGACGATGCTCGCGGCGATCACCCGGGTCAGCGGGAACTCCAGCAGGTAGCCGCTGCCACGACGCACCGCGACCCTTTGCTCGACGTTCGGGCTCTGCACGTTGGCCGGCAGGTTCAATGGATCGATCTCGTACTTGCCCCGGTAGTAGGCGCTGCTCCAGGGCACCAGCAGGTGGCCATTCTTGTCGGTCTGGCCCACCAGCTGGTTTTCGTAGCGCACCGGGATGTCCTTGTAGCCACCGGTGCTGACCACCACGAAGGCATCGTCGATACGGTTGGCGGCGAACACCTCGCGGTCCATCCAGACCAGCGAACCGCTGGCATCGGCCCAGCGCGTCTCGGCCTCGCGAGTGCCGTAGACCCCGGCTTGCAGGCGCACCGACTGCAAGCGCCAGGTCAGGTCGGCCTGGCGGTAGTCCGGGCCATCGCCGGTGGCGTAGCCGAGGTTGTAGCCCAGCCCGCCCTCCAGCGGCACCGAGCGGCTGAAGTTGACCCGCTGGCGGTTTTCCCCGGCCTTGCTGCGCTCGTTGCTCAAGCTCAGGCTGCCATACAGGTCGAAGGGCACCACCAACTGGGCCTGCATCGCCCATTGGCGCTGGCCGATCTCGCGGTTGGCCGACAGGTAGAAACTGCTGTTGTGCCATAGCGGTTTGCTCCAGGTCAGGTTCAGCAGCCGGGTGCGGGTCGAATCGGCGGCGCGCACGTCGAAGTAACCGGCGCCGAGGCTGCCGAAACGCTCCAGGTTCAGGCTCAGGGTCAATTGCTCGCTGCGCTGGCTGAGGCGGGTGTAGGGGCTATCCACCACCGTCAGGTCGGCGTACCGGTCGCGGCGCTGCACGCGCTGGTAGGACAGGCTGTAGCGTTGGCTGCTGTACTGGTAGCCGAAGCTCAGTTGCTGGCCGCCATTGCCGTCGAAGCGGCTCTGGCTGAAGGCGGTGTTGAGGATCCCGAACTGGCCCAGCCGCAGGTTGCCGCCGAGCCCGCCCAGGGCCAGGGACTGCGAGGCCTCGGCATGGCTTTCCAGGGTCAGGCTGTCGCTCAGGCCGTGGCGCAGGCTGGCGGAGGTCACGCCGGGGCCGTAGCCGAAGTCCCGCAGGGTGTAGTCGCGACGCAAGGTACCGGCGGCCACCGAGAAGTCCGTCAGGCCCTTGTGCAACAAGTTGCTGGTGACATAGAACGGCACGGTGGTGGACACCTGGCGTCCCAGGGCATCGGTGGTGACCACCACCGCCTCCCCCGCGCCGTTGATGAAGGGAATGTTGGTCAGGGTGTAGGGCCCAGGTTGCAGTTCGGCGCTGCTGGCCTTGTAGCCATTGATGAACAGGTCCACCGAGCTGGGCACTGCCGCTTCCCCGGCGAACTGCGGCAAGGGATAGGTCACCAGGTCCGGGCGCACGGCGAAGTCCCTGGACAACTGGAGCCCGCCCAGGCGCACCGAGCTGCTCCACGGCAAGGCGCCGCTAACCAGGTCACCGGCCTCGTAGGTCAACATGCGCTCGTCATCGGAGAAGCGCCAGGTGGTGTCGTAGCGTCGATAGCCATTGTTCAGCGAAGCGCTGCGGGCCCCGGACAGGGTTCGCCGGTATTGCCCGCTGCTGGTGAGGGTGCCCCAGCTATCGAACAACCGCAGCTCGTTCCCCGCCGCCAGGTAGCTGCCGCCGTCGTCGGTGTCGTTGAAGTACAGGTCATAGTTGAGCAACGCGCCGAAGCTGCTCAGGGCCGGGGTCCGCGGATAGGCCTGGCGACTGCCGATCAACTGCTCCGGCAACCAGTCCGGCGGTACGTTCAGCAACAGGCGCTGGCCCTGGCTGTCGTAATCGCTGTGCAGCCCCGGCAAGGCTTCGAGATCGACCTCGCTCTCCAGTTGCTGCGCCAGCTTGATGCCCGTCTCGCGCAAGGCGCTGGCTGGCATGAACAGCCGCCCTGCACGTTGCTCCACCGCCACCACCTTGCCCGTATCCATCTGGTTGATCACCAACTCCAGGAACAGCTGCGCATCGGCCATCGACTCCAGGCTGCTGGGCGGCGGCGGCAGCTCGCCAGCCTGGATCGGAGCCGCCAGCAGCAAGCCCCACAAGCCAGCCAGCAGCCCCTTCCAGCCCCCAAAGCGCCGAGCCGGGTCATGGCTCATGAGCGGTTCAAGTCCATCCATGGACCTCTCCATCCCTGGGCGCATGCGCTAAGGCCCGCGCATCCGTCCTTGCCGCCGATACCCGGCGGCGGTCTTCGCGCCGTTCAGCGTGAAGGTGGCAGGTCCTGGACCTGCGGTGCGCCATTGACCCGCAGTTGCAGGTGCGAATCGCCGGCCAGGGTTTGCGAGAGTGGCCAGCGCATTACCGCTCCAGGCAACACATAGCCCAACAGGCCCGGCGCCAGGGGGCGGTTCTGCCCGCCCTGCTTGAAGGCGACATCCGTCAGGCGGGCATGCACCGCGCCCTGGTTGCGCATTTCGAGGAAGGTCTTGCCATCGGCGTTCACCTTGCGCCAGCTGAGGTTGGGCACGCCGATGCCCTTGGGGTCCCTGGCCCGGTTGGCATCTTCCTTGCTCCACAAGCCCGCGCCATAGGCGAACAGCGGCACCGAATAACGCATCTGGAAGCGAATCGCGGCCACACTCTCGGCATCGCTCCGGGGGTCTTTGGGGGTGGCGGAAGGGATTTCATCGATGATGATCCGATAGGCCAGCTCCTGGCCCGGCGGGATGTCCCGGGTACGGGTCAGGCGCACCAGCTGTTTTTGCCCGGGCTCGATCTTCGCCACCGGTGGGCTGCCGATTACATCCCGCTGGTTCTGGTACTGGTCGGCAAAATCGCTCTGGCTCCAGGCGAAGACCCGGATCTGCAGGTTGGCGGTCTCGCTGCCACGGTTCTCCAGCCACAACGCGCTGGCCTGCTGGTCGGCTTCCAGCACCGGATCGATCGGCCAGATCAATACCGAACTGGCGGCCCAGGCTCCCGGGGCGCTGGACAACAGCCCGGCCAGTATCAGGTAACCGCAGGCCCTCAGGCCCCGTACAGATAAACGCATGCTGCTACTCCTTGTCCGCCTGCCGGCTGGTCGTTGAAACGCCCCATCACCACGACAGCTGCACCTGCAGCACATCGCTATAGGTCCCCCCAGGCTGATTGCCCGGCAACTGCACCTGTCCATAAATCGGCAGGCTGATGTTATTGGCATCGCTGTAGGTCACCGCCACGCTCTGGCCGACCCCCAGGCCCTGGCTGTAGGCCGCATCGCGAAACAGCTGGTAGGCCACCCGGGCGCTGCCGCTGTTGAGCCGCATGTTCCGCCCACCGTTGTTGTTCTGGCCGCCGTCGACCGTCATGTTCAGGCTCACCCCGGGCGTGCATTGCAGCTGCACACCGCCGCTCAGCGCCACTCTCACGGAACTGGTGGACAATGCCGGTTGGCTACCGAACACCAGGCTGCCGTAATTGCTGACACCGCCGATTACCAGGCATCCGGCCGCGACGGTGGCGCTGACCTGGAAGCTCTGGCTGGTGGCCGCGGCAAGCCAGCCGGACCAGGCAGTGGCACACACCAGGGCCAGCACCGCAGGACCATGGCGAGCCATGGCGTCAGAAGGTCAATTGCACGGACACCGTGTCGGTATAGGTGCCCGCCGGCAGCCCGGCCTTGCCCACTGCCTGGCCATAGATATTGACCGTCTGGGCCACGCCGGTGCTCGGCGCCAGGGCGATCACTCCGTTGATCGCCAGGAGCTGCGAATGCCCGGCATCGGTATACAGGTCATAAGGCACGTAGTTGCCCACCCCGTCGTACAGGGCCCGGGTGCCGCCGGTGGACTTGCCGTCGTTGCTGCCGCCCTGCACGGTGAGGCTCGGGGTGGTGCCGGCCGAGCAGAGGATCGACAGGGCACCGCCACCGCCACCCAGCACCTGGCCGCTGGCGGTGGTGAACAGGCTGTTGGTGGTGCCGAAGTTCAAGGCGCCGAAATTCAATCCGGTGGTGCCGCCCACGCCGTTGACCTGGCAACTGCTGGTGAGGATCAGGGTCGAGGTGATCTGCCCGGTGACCGTGGTCGCCGCCTGGGCCGTGGAGGCCATGAGCAGGCCCAGCAATGGCCAGCCGATTCGGGATACAAGCGCGTGCATGATGTACGTCCTCTCGTGGTTTACCAATCCAGCGTGATGGTCAGGGTGTCGGTGTAGACCCCTGCCGGAACCGCGCGGGTATTCGCGACCACCGAGCCGAACACCGGAATGGGGATCCGGCCACCGCTGCTCACTGCGAAATTGCGCTGCTGGCCGATGCTGTAGCTATCGCTACCCGAGGCATCGACGAACAATCGATAAGGGATGGTCTGGCGGCCGTTGCTCAAGCGCCGGGTCGTACCGTCGCCGTTGAGGCCGCCGTTGATGCTCACCGTGAAACCGGTGACCGAGGGATTGCAGGCCACCTGCAACTGGCCATGGACCTCGTCGGTGAGGCTGGCCTTGATGGGGTTGACCCAGGTCGGCCCTTGCCGGCCGAAGTCGAGCATGCCCGGATCCGTGACCGGGTGGGTGGCGGAACCGCCGCTGCTGACCTGGCAACTGGCGGTGATCACCAGGCGCGCCTGGATCTGCCCGCTGATGGCCGCTTGCGCATCGTCGACCACCAGGCACAACGAGCCCAGGGCGATGATCGTCCAGGTCTTGCCTTTCATTGCCCCCATCCCAGTTCCATCAGGACTCCCACTTGAGCCGTGCACTTGCAGCGGCTATTCCTGTTCTGCGCGGTTCCCCCGCGACAGCGTCGATGCCCCTGGCTACCAGGTCAGGGTCACCTTCAAAACATCGGAGTAATCCCCGGCCCGCGGAATCTCGGCCAGGGGCTCGATACGCCCGTACAAGGGCAGGTCCACCGTGCCGGAATCCGGCACCCGGCCGCTGACCGGGACATTGACCGGCAACGGGATGCGCCGCGCCGGGTCCTGGTAGAGACGGTAAGGGATCGGCTTGCCGGCAGAATCAGCGCCGGCCAGGTAGCGCACTTCACCGACGCCGCCGTGCAGGCCGCCGTCGATACGCATCTGGTAGGGAGTATCGGGATTGCACTCCAGGCGTGGCTGGCGGCTGCCACCCAGCGCCGCGCCCAAGGGGCCGCGAGAGTCATCCAGGCGTGCGGTGGTACCGAAGTCCAGGGTGCCGAGCTGGGCCACCCCGGCCTCGCGCTGTTGCCCCACCAACTGGCAGCCACGTGCCACATCGACCCGGACCTGCACCTGCAGGTCAGCGGCGCCTGCCGTTACGCCGAGCAATGCGCTCATGACTGCCAAACCCTTACATCCATTCAAGGCCTCGATTCCCTGATGAGAAGCATTAGCTGCCATGAGGTTGGCACCCGGGGCCAAAACCGCCAGTTTGCGTATTAATTGGCCCCAGGGCCCGGCCCAGGCACTTGCGCCACCACAGCCATGCCTTTTCGAGATCACTGGCCACCGGGTTTTCTATTGGTCAAACGGCCATGGCGCTTTTAAGGTGGGCGCCGGGCCAACATCCGGGATAACCAGCATTGACCGCTTCATCGCCACCACCTGCATCGATCCCATCGCTCTGGCGCCGCTGGTTGGCCAGGGCACGCCGGCAACCTGCCACGGACGGATCGATCCACGGCTACTTTCGGCACAAGGCGCAGGAACTGGGCTACACCCTGAGCCCCGGCCAGTTGCAGGTGATCGACAGCATGGCCCGCCAGGCCCAGGCCCTGCAGTATGCTCCGCACCAAGCCCGCAGCCTGTACCTGCATGGCGCCGTCGGCCGCGGCAAAAGCTGGCTGCTGGACGGTTTTTTCCGTGCCCTGCCCATCGCCGAAAAGCGCCGCCTGCATTTCCACGATTTCTTCAACCAACTGCACCAGGGCATGTTCCGCCACCAACAGCACGACGACGCCCTGCAAACCACCCTGGATGAACTGCTGCAGCAGTGCCGGGTGCTGTGCTTCGATGAGTTCCACGTGCACGACATCGGCGACGCCATGCTCATCACCCGGCTGTTCAAGGCCCTGTTCCAGCGCGGCATCCTGCTGCTGGTGACTTCCAACTACGCCCCCGAGGGCCTGCTGCCCAACCCGCTGTATCACGCGCGCTTCAAGCCAGTGATCGACTTGATCAACGCACGCATGCACGTCCTGGAAGTAGGGGGCGACCAGGATTATCGAACCCGGGCCCGCAGCCACGACCAGCAAGCCTTCACCCGGGGCCAGTATGTGTGGCCCGGCAGCCCGGCCCAGCGCCAGGCACTGCAACTGCCCGAGCGCCATGCCCCGGCCACGCGGCTGGCGGTGGGCAACCGTCACCTGGACGTGCGCCAGGTCGGCCAACGCAGTATCCGCTTCGAGTTCGACGACCTGTGCGAACGACCCACGGCGGTAATGGACTACCTGGAACTGAGCCGGCGCTTCGATACCTGGATCATCGACGAGCTGCCGGCGCTGGACAGTTGCTCGGTGGCCGCCCAGCAGCGCTTCATCAACCTGATCGATGTGCTCTACGACCAGGACAAGCAGCTGCTGCTGATTGGCCAACTCCCCCTGGCACAAGGCCTGGATGGCCAGGTCGCCGACCTGGCGCGGACCCGCAGCCGCCTCGGACAATTGCGCCAGGTCGGCCCCGACAGCGCACTTGCCTGAGCAAGCCCGCGCGCCAATGGCTATCATGGGCGCCTTTTCCCGGGGCCCTGGCCTCCCCATTCGAGTGTCGACGCTGTTCATGGATACCCTTGCCCAACTGCGGGCCGGCCAGCTGGCCGGCATCAAGCGCCTGGATCTGTCTTGCGGATTGACTGAATTCCCCCGGGAGATCTTCGATCTCGCCGACTCCCTGGAGATCCTCAATCTCAGCGGCAACGCCCTGCACAGCCTGCCCGAGGACCTGCACCGCCTCAGCCACCTGCGCATCCTGTTCTGCTCGGACAACCTGTTCAGCGAACTGCCGGAATGCCTGGGTCGCTGCGCGCGCCTGAGCATGATCGGCTTCAAGGCCAACCGCATCGAGCGGGTACCGGCCGCCGCCCTACCGCCCCTGCTGCGTTGGCTGATCCTCACCGACAACCGCATCACTGAACTGCCGGACGAGTTGGGCCGGCGCCCGCTGCTGCAAAAACTCATGCTGTCCGGCAATCGCCTGACCGCGCTGCCGCAAAGCCTGGAGCAGTGCCAGCGCCTGGAGCTGCTGCGGATCGCCGCCAACCGCCTGACCGAACTGCCGCCGTTCCTGCTGGCCTTGCCGAGCCTGACCTGGCTGGCCTATGCCGGTAACCCGCTGGAGTCCCAGGTCGATGCCGCAGCCCTGGCATCCACGCCCAGCATTCCCTGGACCCAGCTGGAACTGGCCCAACGCCTGGGCGAAGGCGCCTCCGGGGTGATCCACCAAGCGCAGTGGCAGGCTCCCGGGCAACCAGCGCGGGCCGTGGCGGTCAAGCTGTACAAGGGCCAGATGACCAGCGATGGCTCGCCGCTGCATGAAATGCACGCCTGCATCAGCGCCGGGCTACACCCCAACCTGATCCGGGTCGAGGGCCGCATCACCGATCACCCCCAGGGCCAGGACGGTCTGGTGATGCAGTTGATCGACCCCAGCTATGCCAACCTCGCCGCGCTGCCGAGCCTGGACTCCTGCTCCCGGGACATCTATCCCGAGGACGCCAGCTTCAGCGCTGGGGCGATCCTGCGCCTGGCCCGGGGCATCGCCTCGGTAGCCGGCCACCTGCACGCCCAGGGCATCACCCATGGCGACCTGTATGGCCACAACACCTTGTTCGATGCCCAGGGCGATTGCCTGTTGGGGGACTTTGGCGCAGCGTCGTTCCACGCCCAGGACGACACACCTCAGAGCCAGGCCCTGCAACGCCTGGAAGTACGGGCCTTCGGCATCTTGCTGGAGGAACTGCTCGATCGCCAGGATGGTTCGCTGGCCCCTGCGCAGCACCAGGGCCTGCGGGACCTGGTGCAACGTTGCCAGCAACCGCACGTCCTGGCGCGCCCGGCTTTCGAGCAGGTGATCCGCGAGTTGGACAGCCTCTAGAAACGACTTCGCCGGCCAGCAAGCCTCCTTGCAGGAGCTCACTGGCCGGCGAACGAATCGCGCAGCGCGGCTTAGCCGGCCAGGCCGACGAACATGTCCTGGACGTCGTCGTGGTTATCCAGGCCTTCGAGGAACGCCTCGACTTCGGCCATCTGCTCATCGCTCAGGCCACTGACCGGGTTCTTCGGCTGGTAGCCCAGCTTGGCCGACAGCACGGTGAAGCCTTGCTCCGGCAGGGCCTTCTGCACGGCGTCCAGGTCCGCAGGCTCGGTCAGGAACAGGGTCGCGCCCTCTTCGCCCGGCTCGAAATCCTGGGCGCCGGCCTCGATGGCCGCCAGTTCCGGATCGGCGTCCGGGCTGTCCGGCGAGGCCTCGATCATGCCCACGTGGTTGAAATCCCAGGACACCGAACCCGAGGCGCCCAGCTGGCCCTTGCGGAAGGCCACGCGGATTTCCGCCACGGTACGGTTGATGTTATCGGTTACGCACTCGACGATCAGCGGCACCTGGTGCGGGGCGAAACCTTCGTAGGTCACGCGGTGGTACTGCACGGTCTCGCCCAGCTGGCCCGAGCCCTTCTTGATCGCACGCTCCAGGGTTTCGCGAGGCATCGAGGCCTTTTTCGCTTGCTCGACCACCAGCCGCAGGTGGGCGTTGGTGGCTACATCAGCGCCGTTGCGTGCAGCGATGGTGATTTCCTTCACCAGCTTGCCGAAGATCTTGCCCTTGGCGTTGGCTGCTGCTTCTTTGTGTTTAACCTTCCACTGTGCGCCCATTACTCACTCTCTTTGATCTATGGCGTCGAGTTGGATTTGGCCGACGCGAGGCGCAAGTTTATACGTCCTCTGGGCCCTGATCGACCAAAAAGTCAGTGGCCGGCCGAGCTCCGGCCCTTGTCGGACTTGCCGGGAGCGCAGCAGCGGCTCCCGGCGCGAGGACCTCAGGAGCGCACCGGCCTGGCCAGCAGGGGTTCGTTGGAGGCCAGCGCAGGCGCCGGTTCGACCCCACTGGGCCGGCTGTTCCAGAATGGCACCAGCAACAGCGCCGCCACCAGGGCGCAGCCGGCAAACAGCAGGAACACCGTCACCGTATCGAAGTAGCCCGGCAACAGGCCACCGAGGATCGCCCCCACCGAACCGCAACCGTTGACGAACCCGGCCGCCGTAGCCCCGGCCCCGGCGGCGCCGAAATCGATGGCGGCCGCGCCGCTGATCATCGAGTCCGGTCCGTACAGGGTCAGGCCCATGACGAACAGCAGCGCCACCACCAGCGCTACGCTGCCGCTATGCAGCGCGCCCATGAACAGTCCCAGGCTCAGGGTCAGGGCCAGCAAACTGAGGACGCAGGCCGGCATGCGCCGGGCGCTGAACAGCTTGTCCGAGGCCAGGCCGATCATGATCGGTCCCAGCAACCCGGCCAGCTCGAAGGCGGTGGGCACGATCGCCGCGCCGACCTTGCCCACCGAGGGCATCTGCTCGTAGACGATCACCGGCCCCCACAACAGGATCGCGTAGCGCGCCGGCTTGAGCAGGAAGTACGCCAGCCCCAGCACCAGCACCGGGCGATTGCGCAGGATCGCCCGCAGTGGCGCCCAGACCCCAAGGCGGCAACCCGTTGCAGGCTCTCGGGCCGCCGGCTCCTCCACCGCTGGCAGGCCCACGTCCTGCGGGGTATTGCGCTGGAAGATGAAGAACAACAGCGCGGTCAGGCCCACCACCACCGCACTGGAGATGAACGCTGCATGCCAGGTTCCCACCAGGGTGTAGGCCCACCAGCCGGCGAAGGGCGAGGCCACCAGGCCGCCAAAGGCGTAGCACGAACTCCACAGGCCCAGGACCCGCCCCCGTTGCTCGGCGGGAAAGAAGCTGCCGATGTTCTTGCACAACCCGGACCAGCCGGTGGATTGCGCCAGCCCCTGGACCAGCATGCAGGTGGCGAACACCGGCAAGGTGGCGAAGCTGCCCATCACCAGCGCCGCGACGGCGGAAATCAACAGGCCGCCCAGCACCACCACCCGCGGGCCGAAGCGGTCGGCGAACATGCCCCAGGTGAACTGCCCCACGGCGTAGGCCGCCAGGTAGATGGCGTCGAGGTTGGCCATGGCCATCTTGTCGAGGGTGAAGCCGGGATCGTCGGCGATCCCCAGCTTGGCGACGGAAAAGGCCTTGCGAGTGAAGTAGAAGGCCGCGTAGGCGATCCAGGTGATGGCGAAAATCTGCACGCGCCAACGTTTGATGGTGCCGATCTGCTTGTTCATCGTGATTCTGACCTCAGGGTGAGTGTGCCGGCAGGATGCGAAGCAAACGCCTGTGTTTTTTGTTGTTGAGCACGACGGCAGGGCCCTGGTGGCGGGCGCTGCCGGTCAGACGGGGCCTGTTGCGCTCCCGGGCGGGAGGTTGCGAGCGCACGCACAGGCCCCAGGACCCGGTGGCGATCGACCGACCGGTCACCGGGCCTTGAAAGATGGAAGCAATTAGCAATTAATAAATGAAATCGATTTATCGTATTTCAAATATAAGCCCAGCTTGTAAGAGGTGGTCATGTCGGTTTCCCATGCGCAGTTGAAAGCCTTCCATGCCGTAGCCGTGCACGGCAGCTTCACCCGGGCCGCCGAACGCCTGTACCTGACCCAACCGGCCATTTCGGACCAGGTGCGCAAGCTGGAGGAGCGTTTCGGCGTCCTGCTGTTCCATCGCAACAAGCGCTCGGTGCAGCTCACAGACCTGGGGCAGCGGTTACTGGCCATCACCCAGCGCCTGTTCGTCGCCGAAGCCGAAGCCAAGGAACTGTTGCAGGACTCCCAGGCCCTGCAAACCGGTAGCCTGGTGCTGGCGGTGGATGCGCCAGTGCACGTGCTGGCGCAGGTCGCTCGCTTCTGCCAGTTGTATCCGGGGATCAACGTGCGCATCGAGACCGGCAACACCGACGAATCCCTGCTGCGCCTGTTCAGCTACCAGGCCGACCTGGCCCTGCTGGGACGCGAAGTGGACGATGAGCGCCTGTGGTCGCTGCCCCTGGGCAATGACCCGATGGTGGCGTTCGTCTCGCGCCATCATCCCTGGGCCGAGCGCCAGTCCATCTGCCTGGCCGACCTCGACGATACGCCCATGGTGCTGCGGGAAACCGGCTCGGTGACCCGCCAGATCGTGGAGGCGGAAATGCACCGTGCCGGGCTGCGGATCCGCCCGGCGATCCAGGTCGAAGGCCGGGAGGCGGCGCGCGAGGCGGTGGTGGCGGGTATCGGCGTGGGTGTGGTGTCAGCGGCGGAGTTCGGTGCCGACTCGCGGATCTGCGCCCTGCCTATCGTCGACTGCCAGCAGCGCATGACCGAGACCCTGGTGTGCCTGCGCGAACAGCGTTCGCGGCGGATCGTCGCCACCTTCTTCGACCTGGTGCTCGACAACCGACCGTCCCACCTGTAGCCGCTGTCGAGCCACGGCGAGGTTGCGCAAAGGTCCGCAGGACCTTGCCCTGGAACCTCCGGCACCGCGTCTGCTACGCAGCCTGCGGCAACGGCTACCGGGCTTGCGGGGCGAGGCCGAGGAAGGCCTGGATCAGCCGCAGTTCCCGGCGCCGCTCCAGGCAGCCGATCATGTGCTGGTTGACCAGGCCCGCGCCACGAAGCGGCACCACCCGCACCCGTGGGTCGTGGCCCACTTCCAGCGAACTGACGACCCCGACCCCCAGGTGCGCCGCCACCGCCTCGGTCACCGCCTCGCGACTGTCCAGCTCCAGCAGCACCCGGGGCTGGACCTTGGAAAGTCCGCACGCCTGGTCGAAGGTGCGGCGGGTGATGGAGCTGGGTTCGCGCAGCACCATGATCACCTGGTCCAGTTGCTCGATGGCGATGCCTTCGGCCAGCTCCAGCCATTCATGGCCCTGGGGCACCAGGGCACACATCCGCGACTGCCCAAGGCTCTGCAGGTGCAGGCCCTTGCGCTCCTCGACCTCGGTCAACACCGCCACGTCGGCATGCTCCGAGAGCAACGCGGCCAGGGTCTCCTGGGCGTTGCCCAGTCGCAGGTTGACGGTCACCCCCGGATAACGCTCGCGCAGGCGGGCCAGCATCGGCATGACCAGGTGCGGACCGTCCGCCGCTACTTCCAGGCGCCCGGTCAAGAGCTGGCGGTTGGCCTCGAGCATGGCCTGGGCTTCTTCGGCGAGGCCGAACATCGCCCGGGTAATGGCCGCCAGCTTGGTGCCCTCCTCGGTCAGTTCCACCCGCCGGGCGGTACGCCGCAGCAGGGTGATCTGGTAGTGCTCCTCCAAGGCCTTGATGTGCCCGGTAACCGCCGGCTGGCTGATGAACAGGCGCCCGGCGGCCCGGGTGAAACTGCCTTCTCGGGCCACGGCGTCGAATGCGCGGAGCTGGAACAGATTCATATCTATCGGCCTCACTTATGGCAGGCATAACAACAAACAATTTGATTGATGATAAGGCAAATTGCAATTTAGTCGCCGTAGCTAGGGTCTGTTGCCATTTCGCCGCGACCGCGCCGGAGCCAGTTTTAGCGCGGGGCTAGGCAAGAGACGCGAGGTTTGGCCGTCCAAATGAGCCGTCGAGTAACGACGCGCCGCGCTAAAACCGGCCCGTCCCTTCGGGTTGCGCGGCAAATGGCGCCACGCGTCGTTGCAGGACTTGGCAAGGGAACAACCATTGCCTGCGTCCTACGCCTAGCCTGGCGCCATTTGACGCGGCAACGCGGTTTGCGCCGAAACGGCAACAGACCCTAACTCCCATCATTTTCGAGGACACAGCATGAGCATCGCCGAGCCAATCCTGCTTACCCCCGGCCCCCTGACCACGTCCGCCCGCACCCGCCGGGCGATGCTGGTGGACTGGGGCTCCTGGGATCGCGACTTCAACCAGCTGACCGCCAGCCTGTGCGCGCAATTGCTGGCCATCGTCAACGGCCAGGCCACCCATCACTGTGTCCCCCTCCAAGGCAGCGGCACTTTCGCCGTGGAAGCCGCCATCGGCACCCTGGTGCCCCGCGATGGCAAGGTCCTGGTGCTGATCAACGGCGCCTACGGCCAGCGCCTGGCGAAGATCTGCGAAGTGCTCGGCCGTGACTTCAGTACCTTCGAAACCGCCGAGGACGAGCCCACCACCGCCGCCGATGTCGAGCGCCTGCTGCTGGCCGACCCGTCCATCAGCCACGTGGCGCTGATCCACTGCGAGACCAGCACCGGCATCCTCAACCCGCTGCCGGAGATCGCCCAGGTGGTCGCCCGCCACGGCAAGCGCCTGATCATCGACGCCATGAGTTCCTTCGGCGCCTTGCCCATCGATGCCCGCGAGATCGCCTTCGATGCGCTGATCGCCGCGTCCGGCAAGTGCCTGGAAGGCGTGCCCGGCATGGGCTTCGTCTTCGCTCGCAAGGAGTCCCTGGCCCAGGCGGCGGGCAATGCCCATTCCCTGGCCATGGACCTGCACGACCAGCACGCCTACATGGCCAAGACCGGCCAGTGGCGTTTCACCCCGCCGACCCACGTGGTGGCTGCGCTGCACGAAGCCTTGCTGCAATACCACGAGGAGGGCGGCTTGCCGGCACGCCTGGCACGCTACCGCGACAACTGCCAGGCCCTGTTGCAAGGCATGGGCGAGTTGGGCCTGCGCAGCTTCCTGCCAGCGGCGATCCAGGCGCCGATCATCGTTACCTTCCACGCCCCACAAGACCCGCGCTACCAGTTCAAGGACTTCTACGAGCGGGTCAAGGCCAAGGGTTTCATCCTCTACCCGGGCAAGCTGACCCAGGTCGAGACCTTCCGCGTCGGCTGCATCGGCCACGTCGACCGAGCCGGCATGCAGGCCGCCGTCGCTGCCGTGGCCCAGGTGCTGCGGGAAATGGAAGTACTGGATATCTGATCGCCCCATCACCGTGCCCGCCGGGCACGGCCGTCCTCGCCTCTTGTACAGGTCCTTGAACGATGAACTACACCAACCCCAACCAGCTGCAAGCCGCGATCCTCGACTGGGCCGGCACCGTGGTCGATTTCGGCTCCTTCGCCCCGACCCAGATCTTCGTCGAGGCCTTCGCCGAGTTCGATGTAGAGGTCTCCATCGAAGAAGCCCGCGGCCCGATGGGCATGGGCAAGTGGGACCACATCCGCACCCTGTGCGATTTGCCGCAAGTGGCCGAGCGCTATCGCAAGGTCTTCGGCCGCACCCCAACCGATGCCGACGTCACCGCCATCTACGAGCGCTTCATGCCGTTGCAGATCGAGAAGATCGCCGAGCACTCGGCCCTGATCCCCGGGGCTTTGGAGGTGATCGCCAAGCTGCGTGAGCAAGGCATCAAGATCGGCTCCTGCTCCGGTTATCCGAAACAGGTGATGGACCGGGTGGTGGCCCTGGCCGCGACCAACGGCTATATCGCCGACCACGTGGTGGCCACCGACGAAGTGCCCAACGGTCGCCCCTGGCCGGCCCAGGCCCTGGCCAACGTGATCGCCCTGGGCATCGACGATGTAGCCGCCTGCGTGAAGATCGACGACACCGTGCCGGGGATTCTCGAAGGCCGCCGCGCCGGCATGTGGACCGTGGCCCTGACCTGCTCGGGCAACGCCCTGGGCCTGAGCTACGAGGGCTACCGCGCCTTGGCCAGCGATACCCTGGCCAGCGAGCGCCAGCGCATCCACACGCTATTCGAGCCATCGCGCCCGCACTACATGATCGACACCATCGCCGACCTGCCCCAGGTGATCGCCGATATCAACCAGCGCCTGGCCCGGGGAGAAATGCCCCAGGGGCGGTGAACTTCATCCGTGAAAATGACCGGACGGCGACTGATACAAGTCGCCGTTGCTTTATCGGCTGGCGCTCGGCATCCAGCCGATGAAAGCTTGCGGCGCACCAGGCAAACCGGGCAAAAGCGGCTTACAGTTAAAGCACTCCGTCGCTCAAGAACGGAGGCTTCAGACCTGATGACCGAGGAAGCCCCCATGCCCTGGAAAAACACCGAGGCGCGCTATAGCACCATGACAATCGCCCTGCACTGGCTGATGCTGGTCCTGCTGGCGGTGGTCTACGCCTGTATCGAATTTCGCGGCATCTTCCCCAAGGGCAGCGGTGGCCGCACCCTGATCACCGAGGCCCACTTCATGCTCGGCCTGACCGTGTTCGTCCTGGTCTGGCTGCGGTTGTTCGCCCGGGCCCAGGGCGTGGCGCCAAGGATCGAGCCCACGCCGCCGTCATGGCAGAGGCTGCTGGCGACGCTGATGCACTGGGCGCTGTACCTGTTCATGATCGCCATGCCGCTGCTGGGCTGGCTGACCACCAGCGCCAAGGGGCACCAGGTGATGTTCTATGGCCTGGACCTGCCATTGCTGCTGCATGAAGACAAAGCCCTGGCCAAACAGCTCCAGGGCTGGCACGAACTGCTGGGCACCCTGGGCTACTGGCTGATCGGCCTGCATGCCCTGGCCGGGCTGTATCACCACTACGTGATGCGCGACAACACCCTGCAGCGGATGTGGCATCCGCGCGATCAGGCCTGACCGGCAAAGCCGCGGCGCCCCTGCAGGCCGCCGCTGTGGACGAAGATCAACCGACAACCCGGGGCGAATCTTCCGGCCTGGACCTGCTCGTGCAGGGCCAGCAGGGCCTTGCCGGTGTACAGCGGCTCCAGCGGCAAGCCGCTGGCCTTTTCCGTCTGCTCGATGAACGCCTCCAGCACCCGGTCCACCTTGGCGAAGCCGCCACGGCTGGCGTCCAGCAAGGCATAACCTTCGAGCGCCCTGCCGGCTTCCCCCAGGATACCGGCGACTTGCTGCGGTACGCCGTGGTCCATCGGCACCGCCAGGGCACCCTGCACCGGGTGCGCCCCGGCCTCGGCCAGGACCAGCCCGGCCAGCGTGGTGCCAGTGCCGGCGGCCAGCCACCAGCCGTGATAATCGCTCCAGCCCAGGGCCGGCAGTTGCGAGCGCACCTGCTCCAGCAGCGGCACGCAGCCCAATGCTCCGGCCAGGCCGCCACCGCCCTCGGGTACCGGGTAAAGGTCGGGATACCGGGCCTGCCAGGGTGTCCAGAAACCCGCTTGATGGCGCGCCCGGTAGCCGCCGTAGCCGAGCCAGTGCAACTGCATGCCGAAGCGCTCCAGGTCGAGCACGGTCGGCGTGTCCTGGCGCTGCCCGCGCAGCAGCCCGACCGTGGCGAAGGCGAAACGCTGGCCGGCGGCGGCCAGGGCATGCAGGTGATTGGAATGGGCGCCGCCGAGGCTGATGATGCCCCGCGCGCCCTGGCGGCGCGCCGCCTGCAGGTGGTGGTTGAGCTTGAACCACTTGTTGCCGCTGATCAGCGGATCGATCAGGTCCAGGCGCAGCACCGCCACCTCGACCCCGGCCTGGTGCAGCCAATCCAGCTCCAGCCGCTGTAGCGGGGCCTGGGGCAAGTGATCGAAGGACTCGGCAAGGGGCATCGCTGGCGACTCGGCAGACAGGGGTGCGCATTCTAGCAACCCTGGACCAGATCGCCGTGCCCCAGCGACACAAGCTTCGTGTAACCGCTGCCGAAGGCTGCGCAAAGGACCGCAGGGCCTTCAGGGGCAAAGGGCAGGTGTGGGTGCAGGGATCGAGGATCGCCGTGCCCCTACGGGGCAGGTAAGACCTTCAGAGGCCAACGGGAAGGTGCAGGAATGGAAGATCGTCGTGCCCATGCGGGGCATGCGCAGCCTTCGGCAGCGGCTACAGGGCCGCTGCCGGGGCAGGAGGGATCAGAGCTCGGCGGCCAGGCGCGAACCCTGGTTGATGGCGCGCTTGGCATCCAGCTCGGCCGCCACGTCGGCGCCACCGATCAGGTGCACGTTCTGCCCGGCGGCCACCAGGCCATCGTGCAATTCGCGCAGCGGGTCCTGGCCGGCGCAGATCACCACGTTGTCCACCGGCAGCACCTGGGGCTCGCCCGCTTCGCCAACGCGGATATGCAGGCCGGCGTCGTCGATCTTCAGGTACTCGACGCTGTTGAGCATCTGCACCTGCTTGTTCTTCAAGCCAGTGCGATGGATCCAGCCCGTGGTCTTGCCCAGGCCATCTCCGACCTTGCTCTTCTTGCGCTGCAGCAGGAACACCTGGCGCGCCGGAGCATGGGGTTCGGCCTTGATCCCGGCGATGCCGCCGCGAGCCTGCAAGCGGGTGTCGATGCCCCACTCCTTCCAGAACGCCTCGCGATCCTGGCTGGTGGCTACGCCCTGGTGCACGAGGAACTCGGAGACGTCGAAGCCGATGCCGCCAGCACCGATCACCGCCACCTTCTGGCCCACCGGCTTGCGCTCGAGCAGCACGTCCAGGTAGCTCAGGACCTTGGCGTGTTCCACCCCGGGAATCGCCGGCACCCGTGGTGCGATGCCGGTGGCGAGGATGATTTCATCGAACCCGCCGGCCACCAGTTGCTCGACATCCACCCGGGTATCCAGGCACAACTCGACATGCGTGGTCTGCAATTTGCGCTTGAAGTAACGCAGGGTTTCGTAGAACTCCTCCTTGCCCGGCACACGCTTGGCGATATTGAACTGGCCGCCAATTTCGCTGGCCGAATCGAACAGGGTCACCTGGTGCCCACGCTCGGCGGCCACGGTGGCGGCGGACAAACCGGCCGGACCGGCACCGACCACGGCGATCTTCTTGATCTGCTGGACCGGCAGGTAATTGAGCTCGGTCTCGTGGCAGGCGCGGGGGTTGACCAGGCAACTGGTCAGCTTGCCGCCGAAGGTGTGGTCCAGGCACGCCTGGTTGCAGCCGATGCAGGTGTTGATCTCGTCGGCACGGCCGGCGGCAGCCTTGTTGACGAAGTCCGGATCGGCCAGGAACGGCCGGGCCATGGACACCATGTCGGCATCACCCTCGGCCAGGATCTGCTCCGCCACTTCCGGGGTATTGATGCGGTTGGTGGTGATCAGCGGGATGCCCACCGAACCCCGCAGCTTGGCCGTGACCTTGCTGAACGCGGCGCGCGGCACCTTGGTGGCGATGGTCGGGATGCGCGCCTCGTGCCAGCCGATACCGGTGTTGATGAGGGTGGCGCCGGCCTTCTCGATGGCCTGGGCCAGTTGCACGATCTCTTCCCAGGTGCTGCCGCCTTCCACCAGGTCGAGCATCGACAGGCGGAAGATGATGATGAAGTTCGGGCCTACCGCTTCACGCACCCGACGCACGATCTCCAGCGGCAGGCGCATGCGGTTCTCGTAGCTGCCACCCCAGCGGTCGGTACGGTGGTTGGTATGGGCGGCGAGGAACTGGTTGATGAAGTAGCCCTCGGACCCCATGATCTCGACGCCGTCGTATTCGGCCTTCTGGGCCAGGGTCGAACAGGTGACGAAATCGCGGATCTGCTTCTCGATGCCCTCCTCGTCCAGCTCCTTGGGCTTGAACGGGTTGATCGGCGCCTGGATGGCGCTGGGCGCGACCTGCTTGGGGCTGTAGGCGTAACGTCCGGCGTGCAGGATCTGCATGCAGATCTTGCCACCGGCCTCGTGCACCGCGCGGGTCACGATCAGGTGCTTCTGCGCCTCTTCCTCGGTAGTCAGCTTGGCCGCTCCGGAATACACCCCACCTTCATCGTTGGGGCCGATGCCGCCGGTGACCATCAGGCCCACGCCGCCGCGGGCGCGCTCGGCAAAATACGCCGCCATGCGCTCGAAGCCGCCGGGCTTTTCTTCCAGGCCGGTGTGCATGGAGCCCATCAGGGTGCGGTTGCGCAGGGTGGTGAACCCCAGGTCGAGGGGGGCCAGCAAATGCGGGTACGGGGCAGCAGCCATGGCGTCACTCCAGATCGGGCTATCACGGTAGGTGCGGAAGCTCTGCGGCTCCCGTCGGTAGTGCGGCACAGACTAAAAGCACACCCGCTGTAGGCTCAATGACCGTAACTGACAAGTTATTGATCCAAACGCACAGCGACCCTTGGCAAGCGTGGGCTGTCGCCCTACCCTAGGCGGCGAATCCTGCACACGGTTGTCGACTGTTTTCCCATGCGCAAACTTCTGTACATCACCCTCGCCCTGGCCCTGGTCGCCGCCATCGGCAGCTATGGAGCCTGGACCCGCGATCGCCCGGGGGCGCACTACCTGTCGGACCTGCGCATCACGCTGGCGGTGGACCATGGCGCGCGCGCCGACCACGGCAACCTGCTGGCGATCCAGCCGGAGCTGTTTCCCACTGACTACCAAAGCAGCGCACGCCTGCACCGCAAGCTTGCGGCCTACCTGCAACAGGCTCGTGAGCGCGGCCTGGTGAATGCCAAGACCATCGTCGTGCTGCCCGAACATATCGGTACCTGGCTGATGGTCAGTGGCGAGAAGAACGAGCTGTACCAGGCCACCACCCTGAAGGAGGCCATGAACTGGCTGGCGGTGAGCAACCCGCTGCTGTTCGTCAAGGCCTTGGCCGCCGCCAAGGGCGCCAGCCGGCTGGACGACGCCCACCTGCGGATGAAAGCCCAGCAGATGGCCAGGGACTATCAGGAGCTCTTCGGCGGCCTGGCCCGGGAATTCCAGGTGACCCTGGTGGCCGGCTCCATCGTGCTCCCCGAACCCAGCGTCAACCAGGGCAGCCTGCTGGTGGGTACTGGCGCCCTGTACAACAGCGCCCTGGTGTTCGGCAGCGATGGCCAGCCCATTGGCCAGCCGCAGCGCCAGATCTACCCCAGCCTCTCCGAGAGCGGCTATATCCATGGCGATGTCGGCGCGGCGCCGCAGGTCTTCGACACTCCGGCCGGGCGTCTCGGGGTCCTGATCGGCAGCGATAGCTGGTATCCGGAGAACTACCGCAAGCTCGACGCACAGCAGGCACAGCTGGTGGCGGTGCCGGCCTTCATCATGGGCAAGGGCCGCTGGGAGCAACCCTGGCGCGGCGACCACAGTGCCGCCCTTGCAGCCCTCGCGCCGAATACCAGCGAGGGCACGGCGTGGCAGCGCCTGACCCTCACCAGCCGCGCCTCCCAGAGCCTGGCCAGCGGTGGCGCCAGCGTCTTCCTGCGTGGCCAGTTCTGGGACCTGGGCACCAGCGGCCAGAGCTTCCTGAGCAGCGCAGGCCAGACCTTCGCCGACGATGGCAGCCGTGGCGCCCGCCTGCTGAACCTCTGGCTGTAGAGCCTTGAAAAGCGCACCGATGCGCCTGGGCGACCTGTCGGTGGGCTTCGTCCATAGCCTGGCGGATGCGGTCCGCAGCCATGGCCAGGACCCTGCTCCCCTGTTGGAGCAGTATGGACTGGACAGCGCGCGGCTGGCCGAAGCCGGGGCGCGCCTGTCGATTCCACGCTACATGCGCCTGGGCCACGGGGCGATCCAGCTCACCGGGGATCCGGCCCTGGGATTGCGCATGGGTCGCCTCAGCCGCCTGAGCCAGGCCGGCCTGGCCGGTGTCACCGCCGCCCAGGCGCCCACCGTGCGTGAAGCGGCACGCTGCCTGACGCGCTTCGAAGCCCTGTACGGCTCCAACTATCGCGGCCAGTCGAGCTTTTGCGAGGATACCGACGGCGCCTGGCTGCGCTTCTATTCCATCAGCCCGTACAACGCCTACAACCGTTTCGTGGTGGACTCGATCATCTCCGGCTGGTTGCAGCAGTTGTCCAACCTGGCCGGGAAAACGCTGCACGCGCAACGGATCGACATCGAATTCGAACAGCCCGACTACCACGAGGCCTATGCCCTGCTCGGCCCTACCACGGTGCACTTCGGCGCCGAGCGCAACCAACTGCGCCTGGACCAGGCCAGCCTGGCCTTGCGCAACCCCGAGCATTGCCCGAGCACCTGGCGCCACCTGTTGCTGTTGTGCGAAAGGGAACTGGAGCAACTGACCCGCACCCGCAGCCTGCGCGAACGCATCATTCAATTGCTCGGACCGTTGCTCAACGGTGGCCGGGAACCGGACCTGGAGGAAGTGGCGGCGCGCCTGAAGCTGCCGACCTGGACCTTGCGCCGCAAGCTGGCCGAGGAAGGTACGCAGTTCCGGGCGATTCTCAACGACACCCGGCGCGACCTGGCCATGACTTACATCCGCGACACCGAACTGGCGTTCGGCGAGATTGCCTATCTGTTGGGGTTCGCCTCAGCCGAGGCCTTTCAGCGGGCCTTCAAGCGCTGGAACGGCCAGACTCCGGGGGAGTTTCGTCGCAGCCACCGGCAGTTCGGCTAAAAAAAACCACCGGCTTTACAGCTCGGTGGCATCGTCTGCGGGTTCCAGAGGATCCAGCTCGAAAGCTTGATACTCCAGCAGCTCTTCTTGGTAATCGTCCATGGAGACTCCTTTTCCGTTGATTGAATGGACCTGCGCTCGTTTATCGCCAGGATCAGCATAAGTTGCCGGGATGACAGGAAAAATACTACCCCCCAAGTCAGGATTTCTGTCATTGAAACGTAACGGCCCATAAACAATTTAAACAGGCAACCGCTATCGCCCTGCCCGAACGGCGAACAGCGACCCTGTCGACAAGGGAAGCAGCAACTGTTGGACAAGCCAGGCCCTGGCGACCGGGTGCCGCGATGGCGGAACCGCCATCGCCATGGCAGCTCAGCGCGGCAACGCCTGGATCGGCTCGGAAGGCGGTGGCAGCGTGCTGGCGGGAGGAGGAGTAATGACGGGCTCTGGAACGAGCACATCGCTTGCCGGCGCTGGCTCGCTTGCTGGAGCCGGCACTATCGGAGCCGCCTGCACCGGCGGCACCACCGGCTGCGACAGGCTCGGCTCAGGCTCGGCGACCGGGGTACTTGGGACCGCTGAGGGCACGACCAGCGGAGCCAATGATGCAGGCTGGGGCTCTGCCTTGGCCGGAAGCTGGGCCTGGCTGTCCGGCTTGTTCTCGGGAACCCCGAGATCGGCCTTGGGCTTGTCCTCGACATGGGTGGCTGCCTTGGTTTCCTCGGGCAGGAACAATTCCAACAGGGCAAAGTAGCGCTCATAGAACTTGGCGGATGACACCGTCTCGCTGGCCACCTTGACCATCGAATCGTCAGTGGAGCCGATGGGCATCGATACCGAGCCCAGGACCCCGACCCCGAGGCTCGCCGAGTTGTTCAGTTTCTTCAGGGCATAGCGGTCCTGCAGGGCGTTGGCGAACACCGTCGAGCGACGACCACCGGTCCCATCCTTGGCACAGACGATGTTGAAGCTGATTTCCAGGTGGGTCTCGCCGGTCTGCTGGAAGCTCTTGTGGCCACTGACCAGCTTCGGATCATTGCTGGTGATGATGTAGCCCTGGCTCAGCAGTGCGCGTCGCGCAGCCTCGCAAGATGCCGTCTCGCTGACCGGATAGTTGCGCGAGAACGTACCCGAATCGTCGAAGCTTTCATGCTCGTAGATGGCCGTCTTGTGCGATGAACAACCGGCGACCGCGGACAACAGCAATACCGCGGTTGCCGAGCGCAGGGGAAATGATCTAAACATCGAGAATCCTGAGGAAAACGCTTCGGCGCGTATTGTGCTACAGATCAGCGTCGCGCAGTTCGGCTAATTGATGGCGTTGATCTCACGCAAGGTTACTGACCACTGTTTACCGGAAAAAGTCGTTCGCTCAAATGTTCGATCAGCACTCGCAGCTTGGCAGCGGCGTGCCGGCTCGACGGCCACAGCAACCAGAAGGTGCCCTTGAACTCCAGGTACTCGTCGAGTACCACCTGCAGCTCTTGGCGCTGGATGGCGGAACGCACCATGAAGTCCGGCAAGCAGGCGATGCCCAGGCCGCTGCGGGCCGCTTGCTCCAGTGCTTCGATAGAGCTACTGGTCAAGCGAGTCGGCAGCAGCGGTTCAGGCTGGTGGAGCCGAGGCTTGAATGGCCAGGCCTCAAGCTTGCCGGTGTGATGGAAGATGTGCCGCAGGCAGGCGTGCCCATGCAACTCCTGGGGTGACAGGGGCAGTCCGCGGGCCTGGAAGTAGCCCGGGCTGCCCACCAGCACCATGCGAAAACGCCCCACCTGCCGGGCCAGCAAGCGTGAATCCTTGGGGTTGCCGGTGCGTACCACCAGATCGAAGCCCTCTTCCACGACGTCCACCATGCGGTCGGAAAGATCGACATCCAGCTCGATCTGCGGATAGCGCAACATGAACTCCGCCAGTACCGGCATCAACAGGCTGTGGGCCTGGGGCGCGCTGATCCGCAGTTTGCCCACGGGGGCACTGGCCGAATCGCATAACTGGAATTGGGCCAGCTCGACCTCGGCGGCAATCCGGCGGCACCGCTCCAGCAACCCCGCCCCTTCGGCGGTAAGGCTGATACTGCGGGTGGTGCGATGAAAGAGGCGGGTTTCCAATCGCTCCTCCAAGCGCGCGATGCTTTTGCCCACAGCCGAGGACGACACCCCCAGAAGGCGCCCGGCCTCGGTGAAGCTGCGAGTCTCCGCCACCTGCATGAACACCGGGATACTGCCTAACCAATCCATTGCCAACTCCGGAATTAAGGACCTGGATGTCCGATAAGTTCGGAACCTTAGCCTATTTTTCCCCCATGGACAGCGCCCTACCCTGTATCTCCCTTTCAACCATGGAGCCTTCCATGAATCGCCCAGTGGATGCCTGCGAGCTGCTGCCCCCTGTTACTGAAACTTCTGAACGCTTTCCCGTCGGCGGCCTTCTGGCCCTGGCGAGCGCAGGTTTCATCACCCTGTTGACCGAAGCCATGCCGGCCGGATTACTGCCACAAATGAGCCAGGGCCTTGAGGTCTCGCCGCCTCTGATCGGGCAATTGGTCACCTTGTATGCCCTGGGCTCGTTGCTGGCGGCCATTCCGCTGGTGACCCTGACTCAAAGTTGGCGACGGCGCCCCCTGTTGCTGATCGCCGTTGGCGGGTTCGCCATCGTCAACAGCATTACCGCCCTTTCCAGCGACTACAGCCTGACCCTGGCCGCTCGCTTCTGTGCTGGAGTCTTCGCCGGTTTGCTCTGGGCCCTGCTCGCCGGCTACGCCAGTCGCATGGTGGCGCCTCACCTGCAGGGACGAGCGATCGCCATGGCCATGCTCGGTGCCCCTGTCGCGTTGTCCATCGGTATTCCGGCGGGAACCTTGCTCGGCAACATGGTGGGCTGGCGCATGAGTTTCGCCATCATGACGTTGCTGACCCTCGGGCTGGTGGTCTGGGTACTCCGGCAGGTACCGGACTTCCCGGGGCTACGCCCCCAGAAACGCCTTCCCCTGCGCCGGGTACTGGCATTGCCGGGCGTCAGGCCGGTGTTGTTCGTGACCTTTACCTATGTATTGGGCCACAACATTCTCTACACCTACATTGCGCCCTTCCTTGGACCAGCCGGCCTTGGCGGACAGATCGAGCGTGTGCTGCTGGTGTTCGGCCTGGCCGCCCTGTTGAGTATCTGGGCGACCGGGTTGCTGATCGATCGCTGGCTAAGGGCACTGGTACTGGTCAGTTGCCTACTGTTCATCGCCTCGACCCTGCTGCTGGGGCTGCTTCCCCAGGGACCGACGACGATCTATGTCGCGACAGTGATCTGGGGGCTTTCGTTCGGAGGTATTCCCACCCTATTGCAAACCGCGCTGGCCAAATCTGCTGGTGAACATGCCGACGCCGCGCAGTCGATGCTGGTGACCTTGTGGAACCTGGCAATCGCCGGGGGCGGCCTGGGCGGCGCAGTGCTGCTCCAGGGGCCGGGGGTGACCAGCTTCCCCTGGGTGATCGGCGGCCTGCTGCTGACGGCCCTGCTGGTAGCGGTGGGTGCCAAGCGACAAGGGTTTGCGGCTTATCGCTAACCGCTCATGGATGGGGATCATCCACGCAAAAAAAAGACCCCGGCTTTGAGGCCGGGGTCTTTTCAACACAGGGGAACAGGCATCAGTAGCGCTTGATATCCGCTTGGCTTTCCAGTTGCTTGCGGTAGGCCGCGAAGTCTTGCTGCCCTTGGCGCGAAGCCAGGAAGCGACGGTACTGGGCCTTCTCTTCCTCGGTCGGCGCCGTGGCTTCGTTGACCGCGTTGAGCTGCAGCACCAGCAGGTTGCCGTTAGGCAGGGTCACGCTGGTGAAGCTCGGCTTGTCCTTGGACTCAGGCTTGCTCATGCGGAACAGAGCCTGCAGTACGGTCGGATCGATACCGTCCTGGCCGCGGGTAACGGCTTTAGCGACTTTCCAGTCCTGGCCGTCCACGGGCTTGTTCAGCGCAACCTTGCCATCGCGCAGACTGGCGATCAGCTCTTCAGCCTTGGTCTTGGCCGCAGCGCTGGCGTGCTCCTTGGCCAATTGCGTGCGAATGGAACTGGCTACGCTCTCCAGGGGCAGTTGCTCGGGCTTGCGGTGCTCCTTGGCACGCAGTACCACGACGGTTTCCGGATCCAGTTCGATGGCGCCGCTGTTGGCCCCCTCGTCGAGGACTTCGGTACTGAAAGCCGCCTGGATCACGGCGCGGTTGGCCGCGATACCGTCGCCACCCTCACGGCCGAACGGCGCGGAGGTATGCACGGTGAGTTTCAGGTCCTGGGCCGGCTGGGCCAGGTCGGAGGCTTCGAACGACGAGTCTTCCAGCTGCTTGGTGGCATCGACGAAACGCTGTTCGACCTGTTGCGCCTTCAGCTCGCGGGTCAGCTTGTCCTTGAGGCTGGCGAAGCTCGGCACCTCAGGCGCCTCGACACCGAGCAGCTTGATCAGGTGGAAACCGAAATCGGTGCGTACCGGGGCGGAGACCTGGTCCTTGTTCAACGCGTACAGCGCTTTCTCGAAGGCTGGATCGTAGACGCCGGGACCTGCGTAACCCAGGTCACCACCGTTATTGGCCGAACCCGGATCCTGGGAGAACTCCTTGGCCAGCGCCTCGAACTTCTCGCCCTTGGCCAGGCGAGCCTGGATGTCTTCGATCTTGGCCTTGGCCTGGGCTTCGTCGACCTTGTCGTTGACCTCGATCAGGATATGCGCGGCACGGCGCTGCTCGGCCAGGTTGCCGATCTCTTTCTGATAAAGCGCCTGCAGGTCTTCGTCCTTGACACTGACTTGGTCGAAGAAAGCGGCTTTCTTCAGCTCGATGTAATCGATCACCACTTGGTCAGGCGTCATGAACTCCTTGGCGTGCTGGTCGTAATAGGCCTTGACCTCGTCATCGGTCAGCTTGATGGCTACCGGATCGGCCTTGACGGTCAGGGAAGCGAAGTCGCGGGTCTGTTTCTCCAGCCGGGCGAATGCCAGCACCTGGGCGTCGGTGACGAAACCGCTGCCAGCCAGGCCGGCACGGATCTGGCCGATGAGCATTTCCTGGCTGAGCATCTGCCGGAACTGCATGCGGCTATAACCCAGCTGGCGAATGACCTGATCGAAACGCTCGGGGCTGAACTTGCCTTCAACCTGGAATTCCGGTGTTTGCAGGATCACCTGGTCCAGGGCACCTTCGGAGAAAGCGAACTTGGAGTCCTGGGCACCTTGCAGCAGCAACTTGCGGTCGATCAACCCTTTCAGGGCCGCTTCACGCAGCATCTTCTCGTCGAGCAGGGAGGCATCGAAGTCCTTGCCCAATTGCTGCATCAGCTGGCGGCGTTGCATGTCGACGGCCTGGCTCAACTCGTTCTGAGTGATCTCCTCGCCGTTGACCTTGGCCGCATCCTGTTTATGGCTAGTCGCGTTGAAAATGGCATCGAAACCGGTCAACGCCATCAATGCGACGATGACCCCGATGATGGTTTTGGCAATCCAGCCTTGTGAATTGTCCCTGATATTCTGCAGCATGCGTCCCCCAGAAACGGCTGTACTTCTGTTCAAGCAACCGTGGAGCGTGGGTAGAGTCCGGATAGAAGAAAGGCGCATCCGAGGATGCGCCTTCTCGTAACTGGCGGAGCGGACAAGAGCTGAACCTGCGACTCTCGGCGTGAACCGGTAGCACCGGTCGACTGGCGCCCCGCTGCCAGATCAGGCATGACCCCGACCCGGATGGGCAAAGGCCCTGAAGAAACTTAGTTGACCGCTTCTTTCAGAGCTTTACCGGCTTTGAAACCTGGCTTTTTAGCAGCAGCGATTTCCAGAGTCTTGCCGGTCTGTGGGTTACGACCAACACGAGCTGGACGATCAGTTACCGAGAAAGTACCGAAACCAACCAGCACAACAGAGTCACCGGCCTTCAGAGCGCCAGTAACGGATTCGATCACTGCATCCAGCGCACGGCCAGCAGCAGCTTTCGGGAGATCAGCAGATGCAGCGATAGCATCAATCAGTTCCGACTTGTTCACTCTAAGTCCCCTTATATATCTATGAGTATGATTCTAAGTTTTTTGGTGAAAGCAAAAACGAGTGCTGAATGGCCTACAGGCATTTAAGAGCCGCTTTATAACAAGGGCTCTAAAAAGCTGTCAAGGAAGCCCCCCAGGCTAATGCGTACTAATGCGTGCTAATTCTTTCCTTAGAGTCAGACTCGCGTTTTTCGTCCTTTGCAACTATCTCGGGAGCCACATCCGGCAAGGGCTCCGGCGCGTATTGCAGCGCAATTTGCAGGACTTCGTCAATCCATTTAACTGGTTTGATCTGCAGATCCTGCTTGATATTGTCTGGAATTTCTTTCAAATCGCGAACGTTCTCTTCAGGAATGATCACGGTCTTGATTCCGCCCCGATGAGCCGCCAGTAGTTTCTCTTTCAAACCACCGATAGCCAATACCTGACCACGCAGAGTGATCTCGCCGGTCATCGCTACATCCGCTCGTACCGGAATACCGGTCAGGGCCGAAACCAATGCCGTGCACATGCCTATGCCCGCGCTCGGACCGTCTTTCGGAGTCGCGCCTTCGGGCATGTGGATATGGGTATCGCGCTTCTCATGGAAATCCAGGGGAATGCCCAGGCTCTTGGCGCGGCTGCGAACTACGGTCTGCGCGGCGGTGATCGACTCGACCATGACATCGCCCAGGGAACCGGTCTTGATCAGTTGCCCCTTGCCCGGCACCACGGCCGCCTCGATGGTCAACAGCTCCCCCCCCACCTGGGTCCACGCCAGGCCGGTCACCTGGCCGATCTGGTCCTGCTGCTCGGCCAGGCCGTAGCGGAATTTGCGCACGCCCAGGAAATGCTCCAGCAGGTCGGAAGTGACCTTCACCGAGAAGCGTTTTTCCAACGCATGCTCCTTCACCGCCTTGCGGCAGACCTTGGCGATCTGGCGCTCCAGGCCGCGCACACCTGCCTCGCGAGTGTAGTAGCGGATGATGTCGCGGATCGCCGCCGGGTCGAATTCCAGCTCGCCCTTCTTCAGGCCATTGGCCTGGACCTGCTTGGGCGCAAGGTACTTGACCGCGATGTTGATCTTCTCGTCCTCGGTGTACCCGGGCAGGCGGATCACTTCCATCCGGTCCAGCAGGGCTGGCGGAATGTTCATCGAGTTGGAGGTGCAGAGGAACATCACATCGGACAGGTCGTAGTCGACCTCCAGGTAGTGATCGTTGAAGTTG
Source organism: Pseudomonas sp. KCJK8993 (assembly GCF_046230915.1). Lineage (NCBI taxonomy): Bacteria > Pseudomonadati > Pseudomonadota > Gammaproteobacteria > Pseudomonadales > Pseudomonadaceae > Pseudomonas > Pseudomonas sp. KCJK8993. Next base: position 9,030 of record NZ_JBJJLO010000050.1, on the reverse strand, counting down.
TGGTTCTGCTCGGGGTCCAGCACCTCGAGCAGGGCCGAGGCTGGATCGCCGCGCATGTCGCTGCCCATCTTGTCGATTTCATCGAGCAGGAACAGCGGGTTGCGCACGCCAACCTTGGTCATCTTTTGAATCAATCTTCCCGGCATCGAACCGATGTAGGTCCGCCGGTGCCCACGAATTTCCGCTTCGTCACGCACACCGCCCAGGGCCATGCGCACGAACTTGCGGTTGGTGGCATTGGCGATCGATTCCGCCAGGGAGGTCTTGCCGACCCCGGGCGGGCCCACCAGGCACAGTACCGGGCCACGAATCTTCTTCACGCGCTTCTGCACGGCGAGGTATTCGAGGATCCGTTCCTTGACCTCTTCCAGGCCGTAGTGGTCGGCATCGAGGATGTCCTCGGCGCGCGCCAGGTCCAGGCGTACCTTGCTCTGGGCCTTCCAAGGCACCTGCACCAGCCAGTCGATGTAGGAGCGAACCACGGTGGCCTCGGCGGACATCGGCGACATCTGCTTGAGCTTGTTCAGCTCGGCCTGGGCCTTGGCCATGGCGTCCTTCGGCAGCCCGGCGGCATCGATGCGCTTCTTCAGTTCTTCGATTTCGTTGTGACCTTCGTCACCATCGCCCAGCTCTTTCTGAATGGCCTTCATCTGCTCATTCAGGTAGTACTCGCGCTGGCTGCGCTCCATCTGCTTCTTGACGCGACCACGGATGCGTTTTTCCACTTGCAGCAGATCGATCTCGGCATCCAGCAGGGCCAGGACATGCTCGACCCGTGCGGACAGGTCGATGATCTCGAGGATTTCCTGCTTCTGCTCGATCTTCAGCGCCATGTGCGCCGCCATGGTATCCACCAGGCGACTGGGCTCATCGATACTATTGAGGGAAGAAAGAACCTCGGCAGGGACCTTCTTGCCCAGCTGTACATATTGCTCGAACTGGGACAGCAAGCTGCGGACGAAAACTTCCGACTCGCGGTCGGGAGCTTCGACCTCATCAATCAGGGCGACTTCGGCACGGCAGTGGCCGTCCACTTCGCTGAAGCGCTCGACAGCGCCGCGCTGCTCGCCCTCGACAAGCACCTTGACAGTGCCATCGGGCAGCTTGAGCAACTGCAACACAGTCGCAATGGTACCTACGCGATAGAGTGCATCCTCACCGGGATCGTCATCAGCAGGGTTTCTCTGTGCCAGCAGCAGAATCTGCTTGTCGCCCGTCATCGCTGCCTCGAGGGCTTCGATCGACTTCTCGCGCCCCACGAACAGCGGGATAACCATGTGCGGATAAACTACGACATCACGCAATGGCAGGAGAGGCAATTCGATGGTTGTCTTCATGATTTCGCCTCTACGGCGGCCATACGGCCGTAAACAGGTGGAAGTAAACGTGAAACCAAGATGGGGGCTGCCTGAAAAAAAAACAAGCTCAAAGACAGCGTTTCAAAGACGCTAAAAACAAAGGGGCCCGAAGGCCCCTTCTTTCACTCGAACAGCCCGAAGCTTACGCGTCGGGAGCCGCCTTGGCAGTCGGCTCACTGTTTTCATAAATGAACAGTGGCTGGGACTTGCCTTCAATAACGCTTTCGTCGATCACTACTTTACTCACCTCGGACTGCGAGGGGATCTCGTACATAGTGTCGAGCAGCACGCCTTCGAGAATCGAGCGCAGCCCACGGGCGCCAGTCTTGCGCTCCAACGCCCGCTTAGCGACGGCCTTCAGTGCGTCCGTGCGGAACTCCAGGTCGACACCTTCCATCTCGAACAGCTTGCCGTACTGCTTGGTCAAGGCGTTCTTCGGTTCGGTGAGGATCTGGATCAGCGCAGCCTCATCCAGCTCGTCCAGGGTTGCCAGAACCGGCAGACGACCGACGAACTCTGGAATCAGGCCAAACTTGACCAGATCGTCAGGCTCGACTTCACGCAGGGACTCGCCAACCTTCTTGCCCTCTTCCTTGCTGCGGACTTCGGCATTGAAGCCGATGCCACCGCGAGTGGAGCGATTCTGGATGACCTTCTCCAGGCCGGAGAACGCACCGCCACAGATGAACAGGATGTTGCGGGTGTCGACTTGCAGGAACTCCTGCTGGGGATGCTTGCGGCCACCTTGAGGCGGAACCGAGGCGACCGTGCCTTCGATCAGCTTCAACAATGCCTGCTGCACGCCTTCGCCGGAAACATCCCGGGTAATCGAAGGGTTGTCGGACTTGCGGGAAATCTTGTCGATTTCATCGATGTAGACAATGCCCATCTGGGCTTTTTCCACATCGTAGTCGCACTTCTGCAGCAGCTTCTGAATGATGTTCTCGACGTCCTCACCCACGTAACCGGCTTCGGTCAGGGTGGTCGCGTCGGCAATGGTGAAAGGCACGTTCAACAGGCGCGCCAGGGTTTCGGCCAACAGTGTTTTACCCGAACCTGTAGGGCCGATCAGCAAAATGTTGCTCTTGCCGAGTTCGACATCGTCACTTTTCTTGTCACGCTGGTTCAGACGCTTGTAGTGGTTGTACACCGCTACCGCCAGAACCTTCTTCGCACGCTCCTGACCAATCACATACTGATCAAGGATGCCGCTGATTTCTTTAGGCGAAGGCAATTTATGCGCGCTGCTCTCAGCCTGTGCCTCCTGCACCTCCTCACGGATGATGTCATTGCACAGGTCGACGCACTCGTCGCAGATAAAGACCGAGGGGCCGGCAATCAATTTGCGCACTTCATGCTGGCTTTTGCCACAGAAGGAGCAATAAAGCAGTTTGCCGTTGTCCTCGCCGTTGCGGGTGTCAGTCATTCGATCGATCCAAATCCGATAGGCTTGCAACACAAGATGAAGGCAATTGCGGGCTTTTTCAAGTCCGCAGGCGACCGGTCAAACCAGTCGCCTCCATTCAAGTTGCTTAGGCGGGCATTTGACGCTTGTTGATCACGGAGTCGATCAGGCCGTACTCCGCAGCGCGCTCGGCGCTCATGAAGTTATCACGCTCGGTATCACGCTCAATCGTTTCCAGGCTCTGGCCAGTGTGATGGGCCAGCAGCGAGTTCAGTCGCGAACGGATGTGCAGGATTTCCTTGGCATGGATGTCGATATCCGACGCCTGGCCTTGGAAACCGCCGAGCGGCTGGTGGATCATCATGCGCGAGTTCGGCAGGCAGTGGCGCTTGCCAGCCGCACCACCTGCAAGCAGAAATGCACCCATGCTGCATGCCTGGCCGATGCAAATAGTGGAAACGTCAGGCTTGATGAACTGCATGGTGTCGTAGATCGACATGCCGGCGGTCACCGAACCACCTGGCGAGTTGATGTACAGATGGATGTCCTTGTCCGGGTTTTCGGCTTCAAGGAAAAGCAGCTGCGCCGCAACCAGGTTGGCCATGTAGTCTTCTACCGGGCCGATCAGGAAGATCACCCGCTCCTTGAGGAGGCGCGAGTAGATGTCGTAGGCGCGCTCGCCACGGGCGGACTGCTCGATAACCATCGGGACCAGACCACCTGCGGCCTGAATGTCAGAGCTCTGCTGATAATAAGAATTGCGGGACATGTCCTGCAGTTACTCCCAAATAGTCATATCTTGAATACGCATAAGCCAGCACGAAGGCTGGCTTATGGTGTGTGCTTCGAACGATAAAGAAGATTAGTCGGCTTGAGGTGCTTCTACCGGCTTGACCGCTTCTTCGTAAGAGACCGATTTGTCGGTCACGCTAGCTTTCTGCAGAACAGTATCCACAACTTGTTCTTCCAGCACAACCGAACGAACTTCGTTCAGTTGCTGCTCGTTCTTGTAGTACCAGGACACGACTTGCTCTGGTTCCTGGTAGGCAGAAGCCATTTCCTGGATCAGTTCACGAACGCGTGCTTCGTCAGGCTTGAGGTCGAATTGCTTGACCACTTCAGCAACGATCAGACCCAGTACTACGCGGCGCTTGGCTTGTTCTTCGAACAGCTCGGCTGGCAGTTGATCAGGCTTGATATTGCCACCGAACTGCTGAACAGCCTGAACGCGCAGACGGTTGACTTCGTTATCCAGCAGAGCCTTCGGTACTTCGATCGGGTTGGCGGCCAGCAGACCATCCATGACCTGGTTCTTCACCTTTGACTTGATGGCCTGACGCAGTTCACGCTCCATGTTCTTGCGAACTTCTGCACGGAAACCATCCAGGCCAGCTTCCTTGATACCGAATTGCGCGAAGAACTCTTCAGTCAGTTCAGGCAGCTTGGGTTCGGAAACGCTGTTGACGGTAACGGTGAACTCGGCAGCCTTATTGGCCAGGTCCAGGTTCTGGTAGTTCTCGGGGAAGGTCAGATTCAGAACGCGCTCTTCACCAGCCTTGGCGCCAACCAGGCCATCTTCGAAGCCCGGGATCATGCGGCCGGAACCCAATACCAGCTGGGTGCCCTTGGCCGAACCGCCAGCGAAAGCTTCGCCGTCGATCTTGCCAACAAAATCGATGTTCAGTTGGTCATCGTTCTGGGCAGCGCGGTCGGCCACTTCGAAACGAACGTTTTGCTTGCGCAGGATTTCCAGCATCTTGTCCAGATCGGCATCAGCCACTTCGGCGCTCAGGCGCTCGACAGAGATACCTTCGAAACCGGCAACGGTGAACTCAGGGAAAACTTCGAAAGTGGCGACGTATTCCAGGTCCTTGCCTTTTTCCAGCACCTTAGGCTCGACCGAAGGAGCGCCAGCCGGGTTCAGCTTCTGCTCGACAACGGCCTCATAGAAGGAAGCCTGGATCACATCACCTACTGCTTCTTGACGTGCATCAGCCTCATAACGCTGGCGAATCACGCTCATTGGAACCTTGCCAGGACGGAAGCCTGGGATTTTGGCCTTTTGGGCAGTCTGCTGCAGACGCTTGTTGACCTGGCTCTCGATGCGCTCAGCCGGCACGGTGATGCTCATGCGGCGCTCAAGAGCAGAAGTATTTTCAACAGAAACTTGCATGGATATTCCTCGTTGCACAGACGATTAGCCGGCCGTTTTCCGACCCCAGAATCAAGGGCATGCATTCTAGTGGGTCGAACTCAAGAAGTCACCCTACTGAAAACGGGTAAAAAGCGGCCAGCAATGTGAAGACGGGGACAAAGGTTCCAGCCCCGCCATGAGAGCAAATACTACGAACCGAACCAGGGCCTCAGCATCAGCCCCTCTATATATAGAAGGAACCTGAACGAGCCCCTCGAACGTACCAGCCAACAGCAGCCATTCGCCGAGAAAGCTGACGAATACAGCACGGGTATTTCACCTCCTGGCGTGCCGCGCGCACGGGACGCACCAAGACCGGAAACGAAAACGGCGCAGACCTTTTCAGGTACTGCGCCGTCATCTGCTATTAACTAGCTACTTTATTGGTGCGGACGAAGAGACTCGAACTCTTACACCTTGCGGCGCTGGAACCTAAATCCAGTGTGTCTACCAATTCCACCACGTCCGCGTAACAGACTTTTAAAGCAAAGGCGCCAGACTATTAATCTGGCGCCTTTTCGAATATGGGGTGGACGATGGGGATCGAACCCACGACAACAGGAGTCACAATCCTGTGCTCTACCAACTGAGCTACGCCCACCATATTGCATTACTTGTGCCAAAGCTGCCTAATGGCGCACCCGGCAGGACTCGAACCTGCGACCATCCGCTTAGAAGGCGGATGCTCTATCCAGCTGAGCTACGGGCGCCTTATTAATCTGTACTCTTAGATGACTACAAACTAATTGCTTCAGTCGTTACGAGTTCAACTTCAACTCTGCCCGACCTTCTTAACCAGTGCTAGGCTGTGCCCGACAAGTGCGACGAATGTTATAGACGAGCCGTTAGGTCGTCAACTCTTTTTTAAAAAAAATTCATTTAATTAAAGGAGTTAGGGCAATTCACGGACCAAGCGCCTTTGCCCTCTCGTTCCGACATGCGAGAATGTGTTCCCATTTTCTCTCCCTCTCGATGGTTAATCACGCGTCATGACTGCACAACTAATCGACGGCAAAGCGATCGCCGCTAGCCTGCGCCAGCAGATCGCCAAGCGTGTCGCCGAGCGTCGCCAGCAAGGCCTGCGTACTCCTGGTCTTGCGGTGATTCTGGTCGGCAGCGACCCGGCCTCCCAGGTCTATGTCTCGCACAAGCGTAAAGACTGCGAAGAGGTAGGCTTCCTTTCCCAAGCCTACGATCTACCGGCCGATACCACCCAAGAGGCCCTGGCCGGCCTGATCGACCGCCTCAACGATGACCCGAATATCGATGGCGTCCTGCTGCAACTGCCTCTGCCGGAGCATCTGGACTCTTCTCTGTTGCTGGAGCGCATCCGCCCGGACAAGGACGTGGATGGCTTCCATCCTTATAACGTCGGTCGCCTGGCCCAGCGTATCCCGCTGCTGCGCCCCTGCACCCCCAAGGGCATCATGACCCTGCTGGAGAGCACCGGTGCCGACCTGTACGGCATGGATGCGGTCGTCGTAGGCGCATCCAACATCGTCGGCCGCCCCATGGCCATGGAGTTGCTGCTGGCCGGCTGCACCGTGACCGTGACCCATCGCTTCACCAAGGACCTGGCCGGCCATGTCAGCCGTGCCGACCTGGTGGTCGTGGCCGCCGGCAAGCCGGGCCTGGTCAAGGGCGAATGGATCAAGGAAGGCGCGATCGTCATCGACGTCGGCATCAACCGCCAGGAAGACGGCAAGCTGGTGGGCGACGTGGTGTATGACACCGCCCTGCCCCGTGCCGGCTGGATTACGCCGGTGCCAGGTGGCGTAGGCCCCATGACCCGCGCCTGCCTGCTGGAAAATACCCTGTACGCCGCCGAAACGCTGCACAGCTGAGCGCCCTTGCGCACACAAAAGCCCGCCATCGGCGGGCTTTCTTTATTCTGTAACACCCCAGTATTTACCTCCCCTTATCGCTGGCGACTTCTGGCCCGGCGCCTGCCATGCGATCCAGACCGACCATGCACTACCGTTCAGGAAAAAATCGGTTTTTTTCTTGGTTTTGAAGGGCTTTCACCTGACTGCTGAAGAGCAATCGACAGTTCTTCAGCCATACTCATAGAATGTAACGTTTTTCCAAGAAAGCCCGTTGCAAGACGGCATATCCATCCTATCGAGTCCACCAGCGTGAAAATTCGTCTCTCCATCCTCAGCTTGTTGTTTGCTGTGTCCGGTACCCTGGTCGCGCAGAGCGTCGACGCCGCCGAAACCACCGCGGCGCCAAGAGACACTTCACAATTGCACATCGCCTCCGGCAGCGCCCTGCTGCTCGACCTGCAGACCAACAAAGTCATCTATTCCAGCAACCCGGACGTCGTGGTGCCCATCGCCTCGGTCACCAAGCTCATGACCGCCATGGTGGTGCTGGACGCCAAGCAGCCCATGAACGAATACATTTCCGTCAATATCAGCGACACCCCGGAAATGAAAGGCGTGTTCTCCCGAGTCAAGCTCAATAGCGAGCTCAGCCGCCATGAAATGCTCCTGATCACCCTGATGTCCTCGGAAAACCGCGCCGCCGCCAGCCTGGCCCACCACTACCCGGGTGGCTACGCCGCCTTCATCGCCGCGATGAACGCCAAGGCCAAGTCCCTGGGCATGACCCACACCCGCTACGTGGAGCCCACCGGCCTGTCGATCCATAACGTGTCCACCGCCCGCGACCTGAGCAAGCTGCTGCTGGCCGCACGCAAATATCCGATGCTCAGCGAACTGAGCACCACCAAGGAAAAGACCGTGGCATTCCGCAAGCCCAACTACACCCTGGGCTTTCGCAATACCGACCATTTGGTGAACAAGGAAAAATGGGACATCAAGATCACCAAGACCGGCTTCACCAACCAGGCCGGTCATTGCCTGGTGCTGGTGACCAGCATGGGCAATCGTCCGGTGGCCCTGGTGATTCTCGATGCCTTCGGCAAGTACACCCACTTCGCCGATGCCAGCCGGATCCGCAACTGGGTAGAGACCGGCAAGAGCGGCTCGGTGCCGGATGTGGCCCTGCGCTACAAGGCCGAGAAGAACCTCAAGAGCCGGCAGGTGGGAGCCACCCAGGCCTCCCACTGATCCGCAGCCCTCTCTTGCAACAACGGCGCCTTCGGGCGCCGTTGTCGTTATTACAGGTTCAACGTTTGTCGAGGGCCTTGCCGGCCCTGGCAGCTGCCTGCTCCTGGCCAGCCTGGGCCAGCTCATTGACCGCCTTCAGCCAACGCTGGCGATCGACGCCCGCCGGCAGTTGCTCGGGAGCCTGGATCAGCACCGCGAAGCTACCGGCATCCTTCCAGGCCGACTCGAACTCGCCGAATTCCATCAACTGCCGACGCAACTTGCCCCCCCGCAGCAGCACCGTCTGCTTATCCTGGTTGTAACCCGCCAGCACCGCATAGCGCGGTTCGCTCCAGAATGCCTTGCCTTCGGTGAAGCGCACCAGTACCGGATAACCGGCGGCCACCTGGGTCAGCAAGGCCGCCAGGTTATCGTCCAAGGGGTAGACCACCATGCCGTATTCCCGGGCCAGGTTCTGCATGTTCTGCTGCAACTGGGCCTCGGCTCCCGGCAAATGCAGGGGCTTGTCCAGCAACCCTGGGGTGATCACGATGCCCTGCTGCGACAGCATGCTGGCCAACGCCCCTGGTCCGCTCTGGTACATCTCGCCACGGAAGAACGGCACGCTGCTCAGTTCCACCCGCTCAGGCAAGCGCTTGAGCTGCGGCGGCACACTGCCGGCACAACCGACCAGGCCCAAGACACAGGCGCTGGCCAGCAGCGCCGCTCGAAATCGAGGAAATACCCGCACCATCATCGCTCTCTATATATCTGCTGCCGGGCGACCCGCTCCCGGCTGGGGCCCTGATCATAGGGCTCTCGCGAGCAGGGGTATAGCGCCGGGGGGCAGTTAATTTAAAACCATAGAGCGAAGTGTTCGAAGACGCTCGACTATTGGTCAATAGCTTGAAACACAGAGCCTACTAGACTGTCGATTAGTAAGAGTGTGTGCCCCACAAGGGCACGAAAGGAGGCACTTATGAGCCTGACGACAACGATCCTGATGCTGGTCCTGGGCTG